>JBDHTU010000061.1:0-8118 GCA_039808805.1 Micavibrio sp. | reverse complement strand
AACGAGAACAGGGCCGCTACCCTGGTAAGGGTCCGGGTCTGGGTCGATTTTGTGAGCGGTTGCTTTAAACATGGCCATGCATCCTTTTTCTGATCAAGGTGCGGTTATTTCAACGCACACAGGCGAGACTGCAGGCTTTTCATCGCCCGCAATCATGCTCGCAGCCCAGGGAGCAAGTGCCAGGCCTGCGAAACAAAAAGCAACGGATATTGAAGCCATTTTGAGTAATTTGGCATCTTTCAACTGATCCTCCGGTGCCTTCGGTGCTGGACCTGAGGTGAAAGGCGGCTGATTATTGTTTTTATGTGTCATAGCGTAAGTGATCCTATCGAGATAAATCTTTTGTTTTGAAGTTAACAAAAGAGCCCTTCTCCGTTTACAGAGGGGGTCTCGGTGACCGCTAACGATGGGAGGCTTATTGTTTTTATTGTGTGACGTTAGGCGTCACGTCCGAACCTGAACCACGCGGGCGGTCAGATCATTCGTCGTCGTTGGGAATTGACGATATGGTGGGGCAACAAAATCATGAATCGATAGTTACAAGAAAATGCCGCCGCGATGCAATAATTATTTGACCCTGCAGGCAAAATTAGTATACATAATGTCAAAATCGTTAACGGCCGTGGCAAAACGGCAACAGGTAAAGGTGTGAGGTGTGTAATGAGCGTGGCCAAGAGCTATTTTTCGCGTAGTTTTCTGCACAACGTACAAAACTACAGGGGGGCTGTTATCGGCCTTAAATTGAGCGGCAAGTGCCTGGATGATATGGACACGCGGCTGGACATCGCGCGTCAGGCCCTTGAATTGCGTACGCTCGGCTCGAAAGTCGTGCTGGTTCACGGGGGCGGCAAGCAGATCACCGAAGAGGCCAAAAAGGCCGGCATTGTAAAAGACGAGCGGGCGGGGCTGCGCTATACCACCCTTCCGGAACTGGCTATTATGGAGCGCTGCGTGCCGGAATTGACCGCGCAACTGGTGAACGATTTTGAAACCGTCGCCGTAGAGATGGGGCTGAATGCCAGAGCTTTCGGCGTCAACGGCTATGACGGCAAGATCGTCAAAGCGGAATTGCATAGTCCGCTGTTTGAAGGATCGAGAACCGGCAGGGTGACGAGCGTTAACGGTGCGGTCTTGCGTTCCATGATGGACAGCCACATCGTTGTCATGAATTCCATCTGCGCAGCCGAAGACGGGGACAGGGACCGCTGGAATGTCAACGCGGACGATGTGATCGAGGCCGCCGCACGCGTGACGGGAGCAAAGCTTGTCATCATGTGTTCGGACACGGCTTTGTACGATAAGGCGGGAAACACGATCAGGACGCTTTTTACGGACCGTGTAGAAGGGCTTTACAGAAACGGGACGTTTAACGATACAATTCGCCCCAAGGTCGATGCGGCGGTCAGGATTGCAACGGAGATATGCCCGGTGGCCATTCTCGACGGCAGGCAGAAAAGCGCGATCGATCGCGAATTGTATAACAAAACAGGCGGCGGGACGCGTGTGATGGTACGGCCTGCGCCGAACCCTGCGCCGTAATCACCGCGCCAGTTTCAGGAACCCTTCGGTTACGCGCGCCCAGTATTCGACGCCGAGCGGGATGATATCGTCGTTGAAATCGTACCCTGCATTGTGCAGCCCCTTGTTGTGCGGGCTGTCCTTATCCGGCACGGATTGCCCCATCCAGATATAACAGCCGGGCGCTTCCTGCAGCATCGCGCCGAAATCTTCCGCGCCCATGCACGGCTCCACATTCGCGTTTACATTGTCATGACCGACGAGGTCGCGCGCGATGTTGGCGCAGAAAATCGATTCCTCGATAGAATTGATGGTGGGGTCGTAGCCGGTGTCGAGTTCGCATTCCGCCGTGCAGCCGAGCGCCCCGGCGATGCTCTGCGCGATATGTGCGATTTTCGCGCCGATCGTATCGCGCGTTTCCAGCTTGAAAGTGCGGTACGTGCCGATCATCGTGACGGTATCCGGGATGACGTTGCTCGCCCCCGTGCCGCCGTTGATGTTGGTGACGGACACGACGGCCTGGTCGACGGGGTCGACCGTGCGCGAAACGATGGTTTGCAGCGCGGTGACGATTTGTGCCGCTGCGGGTACGGGATCGATGTTCAGGTGCGGCATGGCGGCGTGGCCGCCCTTGCCCTTCACCGTGATCGTAAAATCGCTGGTGGAGGCCATGATGGGGCCGGGGCGCAGGCCGATTTCGCCCATCTTCATGCCGGGCCAGTTGTGCATGCCGAACACTGCGTCCATGGGGAATTGTTTGAACAGCCCTTCCTCGATCATCCTGATCGCGCCGCCGCCGCCTTCTTCGGCGGGCTGGAAAATCAAATGCACCTTGCCGTTGAAATTGCGTGTCTCCGACAGGTATTTGGCCGCGCCGAGCAGCATCGCCGTATGCCCGTCATGGCCGCAGCCATGCATCTTCCCCGGGATTTTCGAAGCCCATGGCTGGCCGGATTTTTCGATGATGTCGAGCGCGTCCATGTCGGCGCGCAGGCCGATGGCCCTGCCGCTGTCGGTCTTCTGCCCTTCGATGGTGGCGACGATGCCGGTGACCGCGACGCCGCGTTTGAACGGGATGCCCCATTCGGTAAGTTTTTTCGCAACAAGGTCGCTTGCGAAAGTTTCCTCGTAAGACGTTTGCGGGTTCTGGTGCAAATCGCGGCGGCAGGCGGCGATTTCATCCTTCATGGCGGCGATGGAATTGGACAGGGTCATGCAGACAGCTTAGGCGGTTCACCCGGCAAATTCAAGACGCGGGACCGGTTTGATGGGCGGCGTCCAGCTTTATGGCGGGAATGATCAAAAGGCCGCAAAATCCCGCCGCGAACCACAGGCTCATCAAGCCGAAATAGTGGAAAGAAAGCGCGCCTGAAACCGCCCCCAGGATCAGCCCGAGCCACAGAAGAAGATAAGGAAGCCATTGCCATTGTGACGTACCCAAAAGATGGTTCGCAAAGTTTTGGCCGAGTTTGACCAGCGTTCCGGTCATATAGGTGACGCCGATGGCGACTTCTCCCTGGCGCATGAAAATATTGTTGGCCATGCCCATGGCGAGTGTCATGAGGGGAATCGTCAGAATTTCTATGCCGGTTTGATAAAAGAAGGCGCCGAGTAGAAGGCACATCAACATACAGGAAAGGATCAAAACCGCGGGCCGCCCGGGATTGTAATGCCTTATGAACCTGCCGAGAATTACGCCAATCAAAAACAGAAAGATGATCCCGACCGGTAAAAACGTTGTCAAAGCCAGGGGCGCCTCGGCAAATCCGACGCTGAGCCGCGTTGAATTTCCGCTCATGAACGAAATGAAAAATCCGCCAAGAGCAAGAAATCCCATCGAATCGATATAGCCCGCCAGCATGGCAAGGCCGGAAGCCAGTAAGCGGGATTGTCGGTCATGTGTGTGCATCTGTTATCCTGAGCCCCCGTTTAATTGATCGTCCGCCGCGCTTTGGACAGGCGCTCCGCGCGCGGCGTGCGGAACACGATCTCCGGCGTGGCGGGCAGGACGGTCCATTGCCAGTCCTTCAGTTCCCGTTCCAGGACATCCATATCCCACAGGCGAAAGCCGACGATGATTTGATAGGAATCTTCCGGGCGAAGGTCAATCCGTGCCGCGCTGTCATCTGCGCGGGTCAGGGCGGGAGGCTTGCCGGGGACGAGAACATAGCGGAAAGAATGAAACACAAAATCCTTGCCCGCCATGTGCGCGCCGGGCCCGGCGTCCGGATTGTCATGAAGGATCAGCATGGCGCTGTCCGGCTGCATCGGCCCGCCGAGCAGGACGGTCTGCCCCGGCCTTTGCGGCAGGTCTTTCAGCAACGTATGAAAATGGCGCAAAGGAATATCCGGGTGTTCCGTTGTGAGATCGAACGCCAGAATGCCTTCGGATTCATGGTGAAAGATAAACCATAGGCCCGTATCGGCGTTCTTCGCGGCAGGAACCAGAAGACAGCCCTTGAGCGGTTCCATCACAGGTTGGTTTTACGCGGGTCGAACGCATCGCGCACCGCTTCACCGATGAAGGTCAGGAGCGTGAGCATCACGGCCAGCGAGAAGAAGGCGGAAATACCGAGCCACGGCGCCTGAAGGTTGTTCTTGCCCTGCGACAGCAATTCACCCAGCGACGGGCTGCCCGGCGGCAGGCCGAGGCCGAGGAAATCCAGCGATGTCAGCGCGGTGATGGACCCCGTGAGGATAAACGGCATCAATGACATGGTGGCGACCATGGCATTGGGGAGGACGTGACGCACCATGATGACGCGGTTGGAAACGCCAAGCGCGTTCGCCGCGCGGACGTAATCGAAATTGCGTGCGCGCAGGAATTCGGCGCGGACGACATCGACGAGGCTGACCCACGAAAACAGCAGGAGGATCGCCAGCAGCGTCCAGAATCCGGGAACGAACATTGCGGAGAAGATAATGAGGATATAAAGCGAGGGCAGGGACGACCATATCTCGATCACGCGCTGGAGGACCAGGTCGAGCCTGCCGCCGTAGTAACCCTGCACCGCGCCGGCGGCGATGCCGATGATGGAGCTGATCAGCGTCAGGATCAGGCCGAAGACGACGGAGATGCGAAAGCCGTAAATCACCCGCGCGGCGACGTCCCGGCCTTGATCATCGGTGCCCAGGACATTTTCTCCCGCCGGTTTGGACGGTGCGGGTTCAGGCAGGGAATAGGATATCGTGTCATACGAAAAGCGGATCGGCGGCCACACCATCCAGCCTTTTTCGTCGATCAGCCCCTGCACATACGGGTCGCGGTAATCGGTTTCGGTTTCGAAATCGCCGCCGAACACGGTTTCCGGATAGGTTTTCAGGACAGGGACGTATAGTCCGCCGTCGTAGCTGACCAGGATCGGCTTGTCATTGGCGATGAATTCCGCGAAAAGGCATATGCAAAGCAGCGCCGCGAAAATCCAGAAAGAGTAAAAGCCGCGCCTGTTGGCTTTGAACTGGGCGAGGCGGCGGCGGGTGAGCGGGGATACGGTCATGCCCCGTATTTAAGCATGAAGATGGGGATAAGGCGAAGGGGCTTTCCTTCATATCCTGAGGTTTTTAAGGCTTAATTCCTGAAATGCGGCGGCCTAATGAAGTTTTCGGCCCGGCGGAGGCGGAACGGGTGGAGCGGACGCGTTGCGAACATGCTCTGCCATCAGGGCGAACAGCCCTTCCTGGATATTGTTGGTATTCTGCTCTTCGTTTATTCCAATCCATTCAATATATCCGGCCAGCGTTTTATCCGCCGGTTCACTGTGCTGGATTGTCTCCATCATCATTCCAAGAATATGGGCATGCTTATCGGCGACGGCATTGCTTTTGCAGGCTGCCTCGACTTCTTTGTCCGTATTACGGCCTTCTTTAGGAAAGAGAATATCGTACGAAGCAATGAGATCTTCGTAGAGTTCTTTTATACTCATCTTTCCGTATTTTTCTTCCACCGCATCAAGAATATCATTCAGGGTCTCGTCGTCGTCGTGAAGCACGGCCTGTTCGAAGTTACGGCAAAGATCGCGCTTGTTGAATGCCATGCTTAATGCACCGCGTAAGAGCCGGTGCCGGCTTTTTCGACGATGCGCAGGCGCTTTTTCTGTTCGTCGGACAGCACGGTGTTGTCGTTGCCGGCGCGGGTGGCGAGCGTTGCCGACAGTTTGTTCTGGATCAGGTCAAGCTCGTCGCTGGCGGTGGTCAGCGTGTCGTTGAGAATGCGCCGCAGCTCCGCCTCGGACGTGGGCGTCAGGCGGCCTTCATCCTTGATGCGGTCGCGCAGGTCTTTCAGTTTTTTCTGTATGTCCTTGAGGTCCATCGCCGCATTTTTCCTAAAAAGTTGCGGCAAATTATCGGAAAATAATTATTCTGTCAAATAATGAATCCGGCTAAACCGTTCGTGCTTCGAAATCGATACGCGGGTCGACAGCGACATAGACGACGTCACGGATCAACGTGGTTAACAGCCCCATCAGCGAGAATATATAAAGCGTTCCTAATACAACGGGATAATCGCGGTTGATGACGCTTTCGTAGCCGAGCAGGCCCAGCCCGTCTAGGGAGAAGATCACCTCGATCAGCAGCGATCCGGTGAAGAAAATGGACAAAAACGCCGCCGGGAATCCGGCGATGACGATCAGCATCGCATTGCGGAAAACGTGGCGGTAGAGCACCTGCCGTTCGGGCAGGCCCTTGGCGCGGGCTGTCAATACATACTGCTTGCCGATTTCGTCGAGGAAGGAATTCTTGGTCAGCATGGTCAGGCCTGCGAACCCGGAAATCACCATGGCGGTGACGGGCAGCACCATGTGCCACAGGTAATCCAGCGCCACCTGCCACCAGGCCATGTCCTGCCAGTCATCGGACAAAAGGCCGCGAATGGGGAACATGTCGAAATACCGCCCGCCTGCGAACAGGATGATCAGCAGGATCGCGAACATGAAGGAGGGGATGGCATAGCCGAAAAACACGGCGGCCGATGTCCAGATATCGAACGCTTCGCCGTCTTTTACCGCCTTTTTGATGCCGAGCGGGATGGAGATGAGATAGATGATCAGCGTCGACCACAGGCCGAGCGAGATCGACACCGGCATTTTTTCGAGGATCAGGCCGATCACCGAAACATCGCGGTAATAACTCTCGCCCAGATCAAAGACAGCGTAATTTTTCACCATCTGGAAAAACCGTTCCGGCGCGGGTTTGTCGAACCCGTACATTTTTTCGAGCTCCGCCACGAATTCGGGGTCCAGCCCCTGCGCGCCGCGATACTTTGAAGACGCGCCGTCACCGCCGCCGGAACCGACCGCCATGTCCGCGTTGCCGCCGCCCCCGCCGAACCGCGCCGTGGCATCGACGCTGTTCCCCTGAAGCTGCGCGATCATGCGTTCCACCGGCCCGCCGGGCACGAACTGGATGATGATGAACGAGATCAGCATGATGCCGAGCAGGGTCGGGATCATCAGAAGCAGGCGGCGGAGGATGTAGTTCAGCATGGGGGCATTTAACCACGAAGTTCGAATATTGTCATGCCCGCTTTATGCGGGCATCCGGATCCCCGCACGAAGGCGGGGATGACGAATTATTTAAACCCTGCGCACATGCTATAAAAGCAGACTTAAGGCCAGAGCCCACATAATCATTCCTATAAGTATGTCGAGAATCTGCCACGCGCGTGGCTTTGCGAACAGAGGGGCAAGAAGACGTCCGCCATAGGCCAGACTGAAAAACCATATCCATGACATGGTCGCCGCACCTGCACCAAACCAGTACCGCCCCGAAGGGCCGTATTGCGAACCAATGCTCCCGATCAGGATGACCGTGTCCAGATAGACATGCGGGTTTAACAGGCTGAAACCTGCCAGCAACAAAACCGTTTCTTTCAAGTTCGATTTGTTAATGTTCATATCTGCATTCAAAACGCTTCTTTTGCGGGCTTTGTTAAAGGCCAAAGCCCCATATATAAAAAGAAACACCGCGCCGCCGTATTTCATAAAAGTCAAAAGTCCGGGGATTTCCGCGGTTAGAACGCCAATCCCGATAACGCCCATAAAAATAAGAACAGTGTCGATAAGGCTTGCCGTAAAGGCGGTTGCGAAGACATGAGAGTTTGTCAGTCCCTGCTTCAGTACAAACGCATTTTGCAAACCGATAGCAATGATAAGGGAGCCGCCGAGCAGCATACCCTTGAGATAAATATCAAACATGATGGATTGGTCCTTCCAGCAATTAAAAGCTCAGCCATGCGAAAAACCGCACGGCGTTAAAGGCGAATAGCGGGAAGAACGCTATCGACGGCTATATTTTTCGAGCCATTTGCTTATGATTTTGATCATGCACCGACCTTAGGCGCAAAACTGCACGGCTTGCAAGGGCTATTGAACTGGCGGGCGGACGTTCCAGCCAATCACATGCCAGTGTCCATTGTCGAAGGACAGGACGCACACCGCGCCTGTGGATATCTTGAGCGGGCGCGCCTTGGCATGAGATAAGAATAAAGTTTACTTTGCCATAAGTTCAAATTAAGGGTGATTTAACAAAGGAGTCGCTCATGCTGACAAGACTATGGGATTGTGTTGCTCAGACGTTTTCGGCGGCAAAAGAGGAAGTAAG
>JBDHTU010000060.1:0-8175 GCA_039808805.1 Micavibrio sp. | reverse complement strand
GAAGATGAAGGCATGGCCGTGATGGAAATGCTGGCGGGCCAGAAACCGCATATCGATTACAACCTGATCCCCGGCGTGGTTTACACGCACCCGGAAATCGCCACGGTCGGTAAAACCGAAGAGCAATTGAAATCCGAAGGCGTGGAGTACAAGGTCGGGAAATTCCCGTATCTCGCCAATGGCCGCGCGCGCGCGATGAACGCGACGGACGGGTTTGTAAAACTTCTGGCGGACGCGAAAACGGACAAGGTGCTCGGCTGCCATATCGTGGGGGCTGAGGCAGGAACCCTGATTTCCGAAGTGGTATTGGCCATGGAATTCGGGGCAAGCTCCGAAGACATCGCCCGCACCTGCCACGCGCACCCGACGCTGGAAGAGGTAACGAAAGAGGCTGCCCTCGCTGTCCTTGGCCGCCCGATCCATATTTGAACGATCAGGGGAATGAAAAGGAAAAGAGCGCCGCGGCGCTCTTTTTTCAACTAGATACTTGGACTCATTTCTTCAAGGGCAGCGTCATACCCTGTGCGCGCAGCGCATGCATTACGAAGGGAACCTATTTGAATGCTGTCTAACACTTCTCCTCGAGGCTTACCTGTTGCAGCCGCTTCCGCCATTATTGCAGAGATGATGCAACCTGCTTGGTCATAGCCTACATTATCTGGGTTTGTGTTTCTATAACTTTTGATCGCTTCCGTCATTGCGGAAGGAAGCCCGAAGTCAGGTTGCGCCGCCGCCGCGGTATCCGCTCCTATCGCTGCGGTTACAGCCATAGCGGCCCCTGTAAGAGTATCTTTCAATTTCATCCTTGTCCCCTTTATTATTTTCATAACGTATTTTAAATGCCTTCTGAATGCAAGAAATTTTATCAATAAATCATTAACCATTTTATTGGCGATATTTCCTTATTCTGAACAGGCTGTTCCGGCCTTTGATAGGCTTTCCCAACAAAAATAAGGGGAAGAGTATGAATATGTCCGATGATTTAAAGGCGGTAGCGCGCAAAAAACTGTAAACCGTGAAACGCTGGTCTTCCCTGATGGCGCGGCTCATATGCCGGCCTCTTTCATGCCGCCGACACCCGCACCGAAAAGATGATTATTCTTCGCCCGGCCTGTCGGGATTGGGCAGCACCACGCAGCCATAAGCTGTGAGCGCCTTGATCACATCTTCGCGTCCGCGCAAATCAAAAGATTTCCGGTATTTCGACGGCGACCAGTGTGGAGCGTCGAGTGCGCGGAAATCACCGCATTTGGCGGGCAGGGAACTGCGGATATACACCGCAAAATTCGGCGCGGTTTCATCGACGCCGATATTGGCGAATTTTCGGATATCGAGTGTAAAGCTGCCGGGATTGGATGAGATGATGCTCGCGCGCAGCCCCTCATAGCCGACCGGTGGGATGGACGGGATGCCCGGAATGTCGTCGTCCACGGCAATCATCGCCCGGCCGGATACGGCAAGGCCGCATAAAACCACCAGCATGATAATGGCAGAGGCGTAGCGCTTCATTTCCTCATCTCCGGGCCACAGTTTCATAGCGGCAGGCAAACGAGAGGGCGGGGCAAAAAGTTCACTCCGCTTATCGGTGATGAAGCTTATTTTACGAGGGTTTCAAACCCGCCGTAGGAAAACCGCTTCATGTCGAACGGCGGATTGTCCGGGTCGCACATATTTTCGATGCGCTTGTCGGCCATAACCTTTTTGTTGACCGCATCGCGGTGTTTTTTGGATTTGTACGTGATCCACGCGAAAATAACCGCGTCGCTGGGCTTTGCGCTTACCAGCTTGTGGAAGGGCAGGCCCATTTTCACTTTTAACTCTTCGCCCACGCATTCGCGGTAATCAAGCGCGCCATATTCCATCCAGATTTTCTTTGCGGCGCGAGCCATCTTCTTATAGACGGCAAGCTTTTTCTTGGGCACAACCAGCACAAATCCGTCGACATATTCCGGCATCGTAAATCTCCTTTTGGGCTAAAACGATTGAAAGGGGGTAAAAGTTCAGGCGCGCGGATGCGCCTTGCGGTAAATGGCGAGCATCTCTTCCGCGTTGATATCGGTATAACGCTGCGTGGTGGACAGCGAAGCATGGCCGAGCAGTTCCTGGATTTCCCGCAAATTCGCCCCGTTCTGGAGGAGGTGCGTGGCAAAGGAATGGCGCAGCGCGTGCGGCGTCGCGGTTTCGGGCAGGCCCAGCTTGCGGCGCACATCGCGCATCGCCTTCTGCGCCACGCCCTGGTTCAACCGCTTGCCGTTTTTTTCACCGATAAACAGCGGGCGCGATCCGTCCTCGCCATACGGGCATGCGGCGCGGTAATCGGCCAGCGCGGCATCGACGATGGACAGCACCGGCACCTGCCGTTCTTTTCGGCCTTTTCCGACGACGCGCAAAAAACCGTCGCGGGGAAGGTCGGCGATATTCAATCCCAGCGCCTCATCGATCCGCAGGCCGCAGGCATACAGCAGCGTAAACAGCGCGCGGTCGCGAAGGCTGACCCAATCGCCGTCGCCCGTGTCGTTCAAAATAGTGATCGCCTGGTTTTCATGCAGCGGGCGCGGGAGCTTGCGCGGCAGTTTGGGCGTGCGCACCGTTTTGATCGCGGCGTTGTGGGCAAGGCCCTGCTTGTCCATCCAGGACAGGAAATTTTTCAGGCCGGAGAGCGTGCGTGCGCGGCTCGCATTGGCCCGTCCGTTCATCGTCTGGCGCGACATCCAGCTTCTGAAATCCGAAAGCCCGGCGTCCGAGACATCGTGAACGGCAACCGCGCGGCCCTTGTGGCCGGAGAGAAACTGCACGAATTGCGAGAGGTCGCCCGTATAAGCGCGCAGCGTGTGCCTGCTGACATTCTTTTCAACTTTGAGCCAGCGCTGCCATTCGCCAAGCGCAACGGCCAGATCTGATGTACAGCATTCGAGGATGGCCGGCTTTATTTCGGACGTCATTGCGAGACGCCGTAAGGCGACGCGGCAATCCATAAAATCTCTGAATTGCTTCGCTGTCGCAATGACGTGGCGGTGGTCACGGTATCTGCAGCCATGTGCGGAACTGGCGTTCGACGACGCGGGCGAGGAAGGAAATCTGCTCCGTGCCCTGTCCGTCTTCGAACATCATCGGGTCGCGGGAGCCGAAGGCGAGGATCGCGGGCGGCGTGTTCATGGAAATATCGACGCGCAGCAGAGCCTGCGATTGAACCAGCGTATACGCGCCGCCATAAATAATTTCAATGCCGGCAATATTGGACTGGAGCAGCGCGTTCCGTCCGCCCATCCACCTGTCGATCGTGCCGGGCGGCACCATGCGGATGCCGGTGGTGTGGATGTGCGGGATGTCGGTGCCGTCGGATTCAACGACCAGGACGCAGATATCCGTATCCAGCATCGTCGCCATATCCATCGTCAAAATCTCGATGAATTCCTCAAACGTGCGGGCCTCCAGCAGGCGCAGGACGACGTTCTGGATGCGCTGCTGATTGTTCATGTTGGAGCGCGCGTTTTCAACCAGCGTGCGCGCCGTAGTAACGACCTTTTCCTTGTCCTGTTTCAACCGCTCCACCATGAACGACATGAAGTCGCGCACGTTCTTTCCTTCGCCGCCGTTCTTTGGCGGGACGAGGTAGTCCATGGCCGCCGGGTTCTGCGCCAGGAATTTCGGGTTCCGTTTCAGAAACTCGATAACGGCGGCGGCGGTGATGGCGGGGTCTTTTTCAATTTCGGTCATAGCATCGGACATGAATCATTACCTCTATGGGTCATTCTATCACGCGGATTCCCGGCATATGAATCCCAAAAATTATTTTCTTGCCGTATTCCATAACGTCTAATCCATGAAAAAAGCGGACGATTTGCCCGCTTTTTTTATTCATGTCTTCGTAGGAACTATAGGATCGACTGGCCCGTCTTCTTCCAGTCTTCGACGAACTGGGCAAGGCCCTTGTCGGTCAGCGGGTGGTTGTAAAGCTGCCTGATCACCGCGGGCGGGCAGGTGACGACGTCCGCGCCGAGCTTGGCGGATTCGATGATGTGCACCGGGTGGCGGACGGAGGCGACGAGGACCTCGGTATGCCATTCCGGGTAGTTCGCGTAAATCTGGCATATGTCGGAGATAAGCTGCATGCCGTCCTGCGCAAGGTCGTCGAGGCGGCCGACGAACGGGGAGATAAAGGCGGCGCCTGCTTTTGCGGCGAGGATCGCCTGCGCCGGGGAGAAGCACAGCGTGACGTTGACCATCGTACCTTCGTCCGACAATTCCTTACAGACTTTCAGGCCCGCCGGGGTAAGGGGTACTTTCACCGTAACATTGTCCGCGATCTTGGCGAGTTTTTTGCCTTCCTTGATCATGGTCTCATAATCGGTCGAAGCGACTTCCGCGCTGACGGGGCCGGGAACGACGCCGCAGATTTCTTCGATCAGGGGGAGGAACTGTTTGCCGGATTTGGCGATCAGCGATGGGTTGGTTGTGACGCCGTCCAGCAGTCCCGTGGCCGCGAGGTCCTTGATGTCATTGATGTCTGCGGTGTCGACGAAGAATTTCATGGAAGTCTGCCCTTGTTGGATTGATTTGCCTATACATAGAGAAATGCCGCAAAAAGGGCAAGAGAGAAGGCCTACAGGTCAAATCCCGGATCAACAACGCGGGGCGCTTGCGGCAGGTCGTCATTCAATGAAAGCTTGTGCGCCGGGCGCACGGCTATGATATCCGGCAACAGTTTTTTCCACGCTTCACGGAAATTGCCGATCTGTTGCGACAATTCGCACGGCATTTCGTCCAGTCCGTCCAACGGCGAGGCGATCTTGCCCGCGCTGAAAAAAATCTGGGGGTTGTCATCGCGCAAATTCCGAACATTGCTCCGGTCCGGCAGATTCAGCGTTTCGAAATAATGTTCGGTTTCTGTGATATAACTACCGAAATCCAAGACGTTGTTTATCGTATCGACGGGGACGGTCACCATATCACCGGATTGTGTGGTTGAGGCGCCGATCTCCCGCACATTTCTAGCCAGCCTTTGCAGTATGATTCGTTCCTCGCCCTCGCGGTCATCGCTGCAACGTTCGATCAGTCTCGCAATTTTATCGAACTTTAGTTCGTACATATCGCGTTCTGTGAGAATTCGTTCTTCTGCCGTTTTCTTCAGTTCGTTTTCCGATAGCGTCACATTCTCCACCAGCGCCATAAGGCGGGATGCGGGGATAAGATATGCGCTCTTGTCCTTGTCCATGCGCACGGCGTCCGGGTCCGCATCGGCAGGTTCCGCAGTCCTGCCAAACAATAATCCTAAAATCTGTGGGAACCTCATGAACCCCTCCAACCAAACGCCGAAACTATATATTTATATTTACATTATGTCAATTAATGCGCAATTTCCGGTTACCGGGGCCAAAAATCATGAGTGTGCGCCCGGTTCAGCCGTTCCGAGCGCATCTGCATGGGGAGCAATACGGTTTCATAAGCTTCGCAGAGCTTGTCGCGGAACAGGCGGAAATTCTCGGCGCGCTGCCTGTTGTTTAAAATCGGCGGGTCCTGATTGCGCTCTGTGACCAGACGCATCCGGGGTTTTGCCGGAAATTGTTCCGGCGTGGGGAATGTTTCGTCGCGGAATATCCTATACAGCGCTGTGAAATCGCGTAGGTCTACATCATGCGTGTCCCCGTTTGCGTTCGTCAACTGGTGCCCGATGGCGATCATGAGGCTGCGCACATCGTCATACTTCCTAACAGGATTCATGTTTTGGTCGATCCGGAGGATCTGATCCTGAAGCGAGAAAAAATTCATGCTGGCGGCACGCCACGGGTCATGCCGTTCGTCGGTGCCGACATGCTGCACCATGTTGCAGATTACATCCCGCGGCACATCCTGTATGTAAGACGGGCGCGGCGGTATAACGGGCGCAGGATCCGGTTTTTCCGTACATTGCGCTATTTTATCAAACAGGGTGCACAACTTGTCTGCGATTTTATCGAACGGCCACATCGCTTTTATAAATCCAGTCTGGCGTGGTCTTCAGCCTTCACGGCGGGTGCGGCCCCGGGCGGAAATTTTTTGCTCAAATCTTTGAACAGCGCTTCCACTTTTTCCAGCGCGTTAAGGGAGATGTCGATCTCTTTGTTTGCCGGGCGCGCAGGAACGGGAATATCGTCGCGATACACGGTTGCTGGCGTGCTTTTGAGCTGCTCCAGACTGTCCTTGGCGGCATCGAATGTGAACAAGGTGCCTTTAAGCGTAGACCGGTCATCCGAACATATCTTGATGGCTGTCGCATGGGTAACAACGGCGGAAAGAATTGTTTTCAGCAGAAGCGCAGAAGGGGCGTTTCCCTGTTTTGCCCAATCAAAACCTTTGCGCGCTTTTTCCAGCGTCGCGGCGGCCTGACTGCGTGCGGCGACAGCGCCTTCCTTTTTGGCAACACCCGGTGCCAGCGTTTCGATGATATCGCTGATTTTAACGGCAGCCTCTTTTTTACGCGGAGGTCCCAGCCCGAAGACGCTTCCTAACCCCATAATTTTACACCCTCTTTATTATTCACTATCGCCCTTTTTACAGACGCCGAACTTCCTTATAGTCTGGTCCTGTCGCAAAATAGGGCATTTTTAATATTATGTCAATTAAAGCCGTCTTGGTGCCATATCCCGTCGACCGGGCCTATGATTACGGCGTCCCGGAAGGGATGGATCTGGAGGACGGCGATTATGTGATTGCTCCCCTGGGCCTGCGCAACGTGCCGGGCGTGGTCTGGGGCGGGGCGGGGGCGGATAAGGTGCCTTCGAACAAGTTAAAACCGGTTTATGCCAAGTATGATCTACCGCCGATGCCGGAGGCGCAGCGCAAGTTTCTGGACTGGGCCGCGCATTACACGATGACCGATCTCGGCGCGTTCCTGAAACTCTCTTTAAGCGTGCCGTTCGCGCTGGAACCGCCGCGGGAGATCAAAGCTTACCGCATCGCCAAGAATGTAAAGATGGAAGAGGGGCATTCGCTTTCCCCGTCTGCAAGGCGCGTGATGGACATCGCGTCGGATGGGCTTGCACGGATTCAGGCCGAACTTGCGCGGGAGGCCGGATGCGGCACAAGCGTTGTCAAAACGCTGGCCGAAAAAGGTCTGCTCGAACAAGTGAGCTTGCAGGAGCCGCCGCCGTGCCGCCGGCCTGACCCGGACCGTCACGGCCCGTCGCTTTCCCCCGCGCAGGACAAGGCGGCAAAGCATCTGATCGACTGCGTCGCGCAGGATAAATTCTGCGCCTCGCTTTTGGATGGCGTCACCGGGTCCGGCAAAACCGAAGTGTATTTCGAAGCCGCCGCCGCCGCTTTGCGCGAAGGCAAACAGGCGTTGATCCTGTTGCCGGAGATCGCGCTCTCCAACGCGTTTCTCTCGCGCTTCAAAGACCGTTTCGGCTGTGCGCCTGCGCTTTGGCATTCGTCCTTGTCGGATCATCAGCGAAAAGTGACGTGGCGCGGCGTGGCATCCGGGGAGAGCCGCGTCGTCGTCGGGGCGCGCTCGGCGCTGTTTTTGCCGTACCGCGATCTCGGCCTGATTGTCGTCGATGAAGAACATGACCCGGCGTACAAACAGGACGAGGGCGTTATTTACCATGCGCGCGACATGGCTGTCGTGCGCGCGCATATGGGCAAAATCCCTGTCGTTCTTGTCTCGGCGACGCCCAGCCTTGAGACCATGCAGAATGTCTGGCTGGAAAAATACGCGCATCTGCATTTGCCGGACCGTCACGGCGGCGCCGGGCTTCCCGACATTCATCTGATCGACCTGAAAAAAGACAAGCCGGACCGGAATCATTTCATCGCGCCGGTTTTGAAAATGGCGATGGAACAGACGATCGACGCGGGCGGGCAGGTGCTCTTGTTCCTGAACCGCCGCGGTTATGCGCCGCTGACGCTGTGCCGCAATTGCGGCCACCGCTTTGAATGCCCGCGCTGCACGGCGTGGCTGATCGAGCACAGGAAGACGCACCGTCTGCACTGCCATCACTGCGGGCATGAGGAGAAAATTCCGCCGAACTGCCCGAAGTGCGGGGAGGCGGATTCTCTCGTCGCCTGCGGTCCCGGTGTCGAACGCATCCTTGAAGAGACAAAGGAATATTTCCCCGATGCGCGTGTGGCGATTCTATCGAGCGATACCGCCGATACGCATGACAAACTCAAATCCATGCTGGACGATATCCGCGA
>JBDHTU010000059.1:0-8180 GCA_039808805.1 Micavibrio sp. | reverse complement strand
ACGATGCCGAGGTCTTTCCCGGCGGCATCGACCACGCGCAGGCCTTTCAGGTCTTCGATGTAATATTCATCGTCGTCCGCGTCGGGCAAGGCATCACGGTCGATATAGAGTTTCGTTCCGCGCAGCGCTTCGGCGGCATTGCGGTCGGCAATGCCTTTGACCTCTGCGAGCCAGTCAGCCTTCATCTGGCTTTTAAGTGTAAGATTTATTTTTGCGTCGCCGCTTTCGGCGGTAAAGACATCAGCGCCTTCGAGCAGTGTTTCATCGTCAACGAACGCACGCACCTTGACGAAGCCCTTGATGCCGTGGGCCGTGGTGATTTCACCGATCAGGATACGTTTGGCTTCGGTCAATCTATCTTCCCCAAATGTCATGCCCGCTTTATGCGGGCATCCGGTTGAAAGCCAGACCCCCGCACAAGGCGGGGGTGACAATATAAGTTACTCAGCCTGTGCTTCGGCAGGTGCCTCAGCAGCAGCAGCTTCGGCCGGTGCTTCTTCCGGAGCAGGTGCGGCAGCAGCGGCGGCTTTTGCGGCTTCGGCTTCCGCCTTGGCTTGCGCGGCGGCTTCAGCGGCAGCTTCTTTTTTCTTCGCTTTTTCGGCAACCATCATCTTGGTCTTTTCAGACGGCAGCGCTTTTTTCGGATTGTTCTTTTTCTCAGGCATCGGGGCAACGCCGGCCTTGCCGAGGAACACGGCAACACGGTCGGACGCGATGGCGCCCTGGGACAGCCAGTATTTCACGCGCTCTTCATTGAACGATACGCGGTTTGCATCGTCCTTCGCCAGAAGCGGGTTGTAGGTGCCCAGCTTCTCGATGAAGCGGCCATCGCGCGCGTAACGCTTGTCGGCCACGACGATGGAGTAGTGGGGGCGGTTTTTACGTCCACCGCGGGACAGTCTCAATGCTAGTGCCATTTTAGTTCTCCTTTGATTAAAATTCGTATCTGGGTTGGTCTGGTGTTTTCGTGACAAACGCCATGATTTGCGGGCGTTTGTCTTGAAGCAGTTTTGCCGTTACCGGATGGGCGGGCTGCGGCCATTCATCGGGCGATGAAATCCATTTGTAATCGGTATGTTCGCCATTAAGCGCGACATCCGATTTTCTAACGAGCGCGATATAATCGTAAAACACGCGTTCGGTCGTGTCTGTTTTCATGAGAGGCTGAACGGCTATCGCCGACAACCCCGTTTCTTCGTTGATTTCACGGCGTACGGAGGATTCGAGGCTTTCGCCCGCTTCCTTCTTGCCGCCCGGAATGCCCCAGGTTCCGCCATTCGATTTATCGTCGTCGCGCAGCAGTGCCAGAAATTCGCCATGTTCATTGATGATCAATGCGCTGGTGATGATCTTTTTGCCGCGTGCGGAATGTTGTTGCATTAAGGAGAGTGCGTTCATCGCTTCTTCCTGTTCTTCTTCGTGCCGCCGCGCATCGGGAAGCCGCCCATCGGCCCTAAGTTCGGCATGCCGAGCATCCCGGCGGGGTTGGGCAGTTTTCCGCCGAGGCCGGGAAGGCCGCCCGCGAACGGGTTCGGACCAAGGTTCGGCATGCCGCCTGTCTGCGCCGCCATTTCTTCGGCCATGGATTCATCGAGCAGGGCGGCATCGCGGTCGCCCATCATGCCTTTCATCATGCCCATCATTTTGCCCATGCCCATTTTCTTCATGCGCTTCATCATGGTCTGCATGTCCTGCTGCTGCTTGCACAGCTTGTTGACATCCTGCACCGACGTTCCCGACCCTTCCGCGATGCGGCGGCGGCGGGAGGCGTTCATGATCTGCGGGTTGGCGCGCTCGGCCTTCGTCATCGACAGGATGATCGCTTCCTGCCGCGCCATCATTTTTTCGTCGATCTTGCCTTCTATCTGCGAGGCCATCTTGCCAAGGCCGGGGAGCATTTTCACGAGCGCGCCGACGCCACCCATCTTGCCCATCTGCTTGAACTGGGAGAGAAGGTCGTTGAAATCGAATTTGCCTTCGTTGAATTTTTCCGCCATGCGCTGGGCGTCTTCGGCATCCACGGCTTCCGCCGCTTTTTCAACGAGGGAGACGACGTCGCCCATGCCGAGGATGCGGCCCGCGATACGGTCAGGATGGAACGGCTCGATCGCATCCCATTTTTCACCGACGCCGAGCAGCTTGATCGGCTTGCCAGTCACTGCGCGCATGGACAGCGCCGCGCCGCCGCGGGCATCGCCGTCGATACGGGTAAGCACGATGCCGGTGATGCCGACTTTATCATCGAACGCCTTGGCGACATTGACGGCGTCCTGGCCCGTCATCGCATCGGCGACGAGAAGTTTTTCGACAGGGTTGGCGAGTTTGGAAACGGCGGCCACTTCTTCCATCAACGCTTCATCGATGGACAAACGGCCAGCGGTGTCGAGCATCAGCACATCAAAGCCGCCGAGCTTGGCCTCTTTCAGCGCGCGTTCGGTGATCTGGATCGGCGTCTGGCCGGGAATGATGTCCAGCGTGGCGACGCCGGTTTGTTCGCCGAGAATTTTGAGTTGGTCCTGCGCGGCCGGGCGGGATGTATCCAGCGAGGCCATCAAAACTTTCTTGCGGGCCTTGTCTGAAAGGAACTTCGCAATCTTGGCGGTGGAGGTGGTTTTACCAGAGCCCTGCAAACCAACCATAAGATAAGAGGCCGGGGCTGCGCCGAAATTCAAATCCGCGGACTCAGAACCCAACATCTCGACCAGCGAGTCATGAACAATCTTCACCACCATCTGCGCCGGCGTGACGGATTTGATCACATCCTGCCCGATGGCCTTCGTTTTCACGCTCTCTATAAAGTCGCGCACGACGGGCAGAGCGACATCGGCCTCCAGCAACGCCACGCGAATTTCACGGGCGGCGGTGTTGACGTCTTCTTCGCTCAGCCGGGTTTTGCCCCGGAGCGAGGAGAAGATACCGCCAAGCTTGTCGCTCAAACTTTCAAACATTCCAATCCTTAGAGCCTTTGGCCCAAAAGCATTTCGCCGCAGTGGGCGTTACTTCGCCGGCTGCGGTGTATCCTTGGACACGGTTTTTTACCGATCACAGGAAATTTGATGGGATTATAGGCCGCAAGGCTGCGGATTGTCAAGACTCGTGCGGCTCATCCGACGCCATTTCCATGACCAGGAAGTTGGTCCGGGAATGGATGATGTTCAGTTTCGGATTGTCCGCGGTTACGGGGGAGGATTCAGGCTGAACTGCCATGGCCGCCCCGGCCGGGCCGAGCAGGCGGATCGGGTCATAGCCGAACAGATGTTCATAGAGCGTGTTGGCGGACGTGGAGGGGGGCGCGTTGTCCTGATAGGCGCGCACGTTCTTGCGCAGCGCCCAGATGGTGGGTTGCGGCGGTTTGATCGCGGTCTGACCAAAAACGGTTTCCTGGCCCTTTGATTTCATGGCTCGCCAACGGTTGTTCTTGTGTGAAGTTCATATAGGTTAAAAAAGGATTAAGACGATTTTAAGGCATTATGTAACCCTGTGGATAAGTTTTGTATCAATTGTGTAACAACGTCCAAAAACCCCTAGGATAGCGCCATGAAACGCCCTTTTATAAAAATGCACGGCCTTGGCAACGATTTCGTGATTTTCGACGCCCGGACCTCTCCATGGACATTGGATGAAGGGACGATCCGCCTGATTTGCGACCGGCGGCGGGGAGTGGGGTGCGACCAGCTGATTATCCTGGAGCCTGCACCGAACGCGGACGTTTTTATGCGCATTTACAATCCGGACGGATCGGAAGCCGGGGCCTGCGGGAATGCCACGCGCTGCATTGCCGACCTGTTTCTCAAGGAAAGCGGGGCCGAAACCTGTACGATTCGGACGATATCCGGGATTATGTCATGTATGCGTACGGGGGATGCAGGCGAAATCTGCGTCGATATGGGGCCGCCACGATTGGAGTGGCAGGAAATTCCCTTGTCAAAACAGTGTGATACGCTGAATCTACCACTGCCGGGGGAGCCGGTGGCGGTTTCCATGGGCAATCCGCATTGTGTGTATTTTTGTGAGGATGCTGAGGACGTGTATGTGGATAAGATTGGGCCAAAAACAGAACATAACCCGTTGTTCCCGGAACGCACCAATGTCGAATACGTTAGTATGTTGGATAAAGACCATCTGCGGATGCGGGTGTGGGAACGCGGCGCGGGGATAACCCAGGCCTGCGGAACGGGGGCCTGCGCATCCGCCGTGGCCGCCATTCGCCGCGGCCTGACAGGGCGAACGGTGCGGGTTACGCTGGACGGGGGCGACCTGCTGATCGAATGGCGGGAAGCCGACAACCACGTCTATATGACCGGGCCGGTTGCCTATAGTTTTGAAGGGACTATATTGCTGCCATGAGCCGCTTTTTACCGATTTTGGGCGTAATCGTGTTGGTGGGCTGCGCATCCCCGACCTTTCAGATGACGCAGGCGCAAGTTGCCGCGCTGAGCGACGATCAATTGTGCAGTTTCAAGAACAATTACCGGTCTGAAACGAAGGCCGAGGCGGAAATCGCCCGCCGCGGCCTGAATTGCGACCGGTATTACCGGGAATGCCTGCGCCGCGGCAACCAGCCGGGAACCGAGGCCATGGCGTTCTGTATGGATATCCTGCGCCAGAACGAGCGTATGCGGTACGAGGCCGGGTTTGACAGGTACGGGTACCGCGACCATAGGGGCTGGGGCTCTGGCGTCGGGGTTGGATTTGGGTTTTAATTTGAGCGATAAAAATAATTGACATAACTATAATCGTATTTTATAGCTTTTCCCATGTCCGGTATTATTGCATCGACTTTTTTGGGATTGGCTCTCGGCGCCGCGTCAGCGGAGGATAACCTGCCGCCTTCCACGTTAATGTACGGGTTGTATGACTCCTTGCCAACGACAGTGGGCAGCATTCCTAAAAAAGAGATAGAAGATCAAGGGATTGAAGCGGATGGCTTCTACCATACGGCAGCTGTACGCGGTTTAACCGCTGTATATAGAATCATCCTGGCATTGCCAAAGGAGGGGCCGCAGGCAGGCGCCTCCAACCCCTCGCTCCTGGTTTTTAACAATTATGAGCCGGCCGTTCTTGGGAGCAGGCATAATCTGTCCGATGGGGCGGATGATGCGACCTGTGCTTTTGTGCGTGCCGCCGATGTAAGGCCGAATATCATAGCTTCTAATGAATTCGCTTACCGGGCAGAAATTTTCGTAGGCGGTAATAAAGCCGCGGCAGAGATCCAAAAGGCCAGCTGCCTTGCGATTGATCTCACATATAGTCATTCATATTGAAATAAACAGGCACGGCAAACGGCTGGGTGGGGTCTAACGGCGTGCCAAGTCCATAGACACGGCCATTCTTGCTGGCGTATAATCGCTGACAATAAGTCGTGTTTTTTCTTTTGAAACAAGGAAATATCCAGCGAACTTAAAGTCTTCAAGGTCTGCCGTTTCAATGTCATCAATCGGCTTGCCGGTATAGTCGTTCCTGCTGGGCGCATGAACCCCCGAAGCGTGAGACCACGTACCATCGCCGTCGAGGCGGGCAAAATGGAATTCGCTTAATTCTGTTGAATAAAAGGCGGCAATGACATGTTCGCGCCGCGGATTGAAGGGACGTTTTTCCACGGCGAAGAAGCCATCGCTTTCGATGGCGTCGGTGAGTTTTTGCCGTGAGGCGGTTTCGTCTATATCCAGACTTCCCGGTTCAATCCACGCGTTGACACCCAGCGAATAGCCGTAGCAGTTGAATTTCGGGGTGGACACAAGCTGCATTTCCGGCCGCGGCGGATTGGCCACAGCGGCGAATTCCATGTTCAATTTGGCGCCGACATACACATACTGTAATGATGACCTGGAATAACTCATAAAAATCAACGCCTTGAATATTTATAAACATGCTTGCGCCGGGCGGCGTAATTCTGCGATATAGGTATAGAGCAAGATATTGGTTATGTCAAAAAATACGGAACCGGAAATCGTCACGTTTGGCTGCCGCCTGAACACCTATGAGTCCGAGGTGATGCGCGGCCATGCCAAGGCGGCGGGGCTGGACGACGTCATTATTTTCAACACCTGCGCCGTCACCAAGGAAGCCGAGCGGCAGGCGCGGCAGGCTATCCGCCGGGCCAAGAAAGACAACCCGGACGCGAAAATCATCGTCACCGGCTGTTCCGCCCAGATATCGCCCGAAAAATACGCCGAAATGCCCGAAGTCGACCGGATTATCGGCAACGATTTGAAATTAAAGCCGGAAACATGGGGAAATGCGGCCCCGGAGCGGGTATTGGTCAACGATATCATGTCCGTCAAGGAAACCGCCTCCCATCTGGTTGAAGGCTTCGAAGGCCGGGCGCGGGCGTTTATCCAGGTGCAAAACGGCTGCGACCACCGCTGTACGTTCTGTATCATCCCGTACGGGCGGGGCAATTCCCGGTCTGTGCCAATCGGCGAAATTACCAATCAAGTCAGGGCGTTGGTCGAGGCGGGGTACAACGAAATCGTTATGACGGGGGTGGATGTCACGTCCTATGGCGCGGATTTGCCGGGCCAGCCGACATTGGGCCAGATGATCCGCCGGGTTCTGGCCTTGGTGCCGGAATTGCCGCGTTTGCGCCTGTCCTCGCTCGACCCCGTGGAAATGGACGACGACCTCTGGAGGCTGATCGCGGAAGAAGAACGCCTGATGCCGCATCTTCATATGAGTTTACAGGCGGGGGACGATTTGATCCTGAAACGGATGAAGCGCCGGCACCTGCGCGCGGATGCCATCGCCATGTGCGAGCGGGCGCGGGGCTATCGTCCCGACATTGCTTTCGGTGCGGATATCATCGCAGGCTTTCCGACCGAAACGGAAGAGATGTTCCAGAACACGCTCAACATCGTCGATGAATGCGGCCTGACCTTCCTGCATGTATTCCCGTATTCCGAACGTCCGGGCACGCCCGCGGCCAAGATGCCACAGGTTTTTCCAGAAGTACGGAAAGAACGGGCGGCGCGTTTGCGGGCCAAGGGAGACGAACAGCTTCAATCATTTCTCATATTTCACGTGAAACAGTTACGGAAAGTTATTGTTGAGAAAGACAATTTTGGACATACCGAGCACTTCGCACCGGTACGGTTGGACCGTACGCTCCCGGCCGGGACACTTGTCCCTGTGCATACTTTGTCTGTAGAAGGCAATCGCCTGATCGCCAAGGTCGCGGCCTGAAAAAATGAAAAAAACACGCCCGCATCCTCGCGGAAAGTGCTAAAATAAACTTATATTCCAAAAACAAGTTTGAGCAGGCAGACCATGGTTTTCTGGCGCAGGAAGAACAACGCAGGACAGCAGGAACAGGAAGCGCGTGAGGACCAGATCGTCCACCACCCGCGGGAAGAGGCGCTGGAAATCCCGGCGGAGGATACGAAGGGCCTGAGCCCGGCTTTCGTGCATGAAGAACTGGCTCCGGTCGAAACCGCCATCATCGAGGATTTGCCGATCCTGCCCACGCCCGACCATACGCCGCTGGACGATGCAACCGAGGCGGAAGAGTTGGCCGACCATACGGCGGAGGGCGGGTGGCTGTCCCGCATGACATCCGGCCTGTCCAAATCCACATCCCGGTTAGGACAGGGGATTTCCGACATCTTCACCAAGCGCAAGCTTTCCGACGACACGCTGCAGGACCTGGAGGATTTGCTGATTTCCGCCGACCTTGGCCCGAAAACGGCGGCGAGCGTGGTCCAGACTTTCTCCGCCCAGAAATTTGAAAAAGATATCGAACCGGCCGAGGTGCGCGTGGCGCTGGCGGCCATTATCGGCCGGAGCCTGCAGGACGTGGCCAAGCCGCTGCAGATTTCCAAACCTGCGAACGGGCCGTACGTTATCCTCGTCTGCGGGGTGAACGGCGCAGGGAAAACCACCACCATCGGCAAGCTGGCCCACCAGTGGCATATGCGCGAGCATAAAAAGGTGATGATCGCCGCCGCCGACACGTTCCGCGCGGCTGCCGTAGACCAATTGGATATCTGGGCCAAGCGGGCGCATGTGCCGCTGTTCAAGAAAGATATCGGCGCGGATGCCGCCGCCGTGGCGTTCGAGGCGTATGAGAAGGCCAAAGCGGACGGGGTGGATATCCTGATCATCGATACGGCGGGCCGCCTTCAGAACAAGGTCGGGTTGATGGCCGAACTGGAGAAAATTATCCGCGTTTTGAAAAAGCACGA
>JBDHTU010000058.1:0-8293 GCA_039808805.1 Micavibrio sp. | reverse complement strand
GGCAAAAAGGGCCGCCTTGCGTACGAATCCCCGGCGGCGGATGTGTTGTACGAAGCGCATGCGATGCTGGAAAAACTCACGCTCACCCAGCCGCAGATTTTCTTCAAGAAGCAGGTGGCGACGGAGTTTGGGCGTCTGATCCACGAGGCGAAATTTTTCGATCCGTTGATCGAGGATTTGCGCGCGTACCTGACCACATCGCAGCGCCGCGTGAGCGGCACCTGCACGGTGCATTTAAAACCGGGGCGGATCGAGGCGGTGACGGTAGACACGCCGTATGATCTGCTGTCCGCCGCAGGGTCGCTGTATGGCGAATATGCGGATTTTTATTCCGCGCAGGATGCGATCGGCAGTTCAAAGATCAACGCCTATGAGCAGGTGATCTATCATGGCATCAAGACGGCGAAATAAACTGTGGGCTTAACCCGGGCGCCGCGCGCCGCGTTGCCAAATCATGGCGTTGCGGTTGAGGAGCGTGTCCAGTGCGGACATCGTCGAGGTTTTCACGCCGTTAGAGCCGGAAACAGCGGCGGTGTTTTTCGGTGACATGGCAAATCCTCCTTTTTTACTGTCCGGCATAAACGGATAAGAAATCCGGAAGGTTCCCGCCTAAAAAACCCTTTTACCGCAAGGCGATGGACGGCGCTTCGGCCCCGCTTTCCCGCCGATACACATTTACTTTCGCTACGACGGGGTCCGTGCCGTCGCAGGTGAGAAGGAACACTTCCGGGGGCAGGCCTTCATTTTTTGCCGCTTCTTCCACTTCTTCCTGCAGGGATGCGGGCAACGCCGCGATCAGGACTCTTTGCGATTCAATGTAGGATGTCCGTACGGAACCCGGCAGGTTTTCAAACCATTCCGCCTTTTCGTTGTGCATATGATCGTGGTCATGGGGGAGAATCTGGTTGATCCCCGCGGCGATGCCGAAGGAAACAGCCGCGGCGGCGGCAAGGCGCGTGGCGGAAGCCTTCGCCCCGTTGCGCCAGTTCACATACGTCTCAATCCCCATGGCGAGCGCCGGCGCGCCGACATACATGGCAGGGCCCATCAGCGCCGCGCCTGCGCCGCCTGAAACAGCCATGCCGCCGAGGCAAAGCGCATGTGTGGCCAGCGCGCCGCCGCCGCCATGCATGGCGCAGTTCGCGATAGTGCTGCGCACAGGTTGCGGGATGCAGTTAAAAACCTGTTGAAGCCTCGGATTGTTTTCGCCGGGCGCCTTAACCATCAGTTCGATGATGGAATCGTTGATCAGACGCTCCAGCGCCGGGACGATTCCGGGCTTTGCCAGCAGGATTTCCATCGCGGCCCGCATCGGTTCCTGCCCCGCGCGGGGCGGCGTTTTCACCAACGTGCGGATGCGGTCCGTTGGCCCTTCATACAGGTCTTCGAGCATCAGGTTGAGCGGGCGTCGAAAGCCGAGCGGATTCTTCGGAAGGTTCAGGGATTTTAAATCGAGCGATCGTTGTGCAATGATCTCGTCAATCGCAGAACGAACGAACGGCACCAACTCGACCCGGTCGCGTTTGATGCGATCCAGATTGGTATCGAGGCCGGATGCCTTCAGCGCTGCCTGCGCCTCCGGCGTCGCCATATCGAGGTTGGAACTGCCGGAAAGATGGCTCATATCCGGCATAAGCCGCGCCATCCAGAAGCCGGCGAGGGCGACGGAGGCAAGGGAATAACGGGTAAGATCGACCCTGCCGGTTTCAGGGTTTTCCGCGATGGCCATGGCCACGCGATGATGGAATTCGCACATGAAAAAGACGTCCTTGAATCTGAAATGAAATAGCGGGAATGTTTCAAATCAGGAAGGCGGGCGGTCCCGTTTGCCAGGGATGGGTGTGGGCGGCAAAGGGTAAAACCAGTGAGATGGAAACCGCAGGGATTTCGGCGGCATAGTGCGCAGGAGCCGTAACGACAACGGGATCGGCCGTCAGGCCGAATGCAACGGCGGCAAAGGCGCAGGGTTTTTGCGACTGATCCTGCTGGTGCGCAGGCTGGCCGTCTTCATCGACATAGACAATCTTCATATCCATGCCGGAGCAGATGACAACCGGCGTGGCCGCGTTCGCGCCCGGCATGAAGCCCAGCGGGATCAGCGCCTGGAACAGGACGCCGATGAAAACAGCGATATGAAGCAAACGGTTCACGAGGTCTTCATGCGCCCGGGGCCCGCGCAAGTCAAGCATGCGATGGACAGGGCATGGCTTGTCCTGATATAAAATGCCCGAAAGGCTGGCTCATGACCCTTTTAAACACCGAAAAGATTGAGATAAAACGTGGCGCGCGCCGGCTTCGTTTTCCGGATTTCAGCATTGCCGTGAACGACCGCGTCCTGCTGCTCGGCCCTTCGGGTTGCGGGAAGACCAGCCTTCTGTCGATGATTGCGGGGTTGCTGCCGCCGACGGGCGGCCGCCTTTTCTGGAAGGGGCAGGATTTTTACGGCCTTTCCGGCAAAGGGCGCGATGCGCTGCGCGGCCGGGATTTCGGTTTTGTTTTCCAGACCCTGCATATGCTGCCGGTGCTGACGCTGCGGCAGAACATCCTGATGGCGTCGGCATTTGCAAAACTGCCTCGCCGCGAGGATGCCGCCGATCATTTGATCCACCGCCTGGGTCTTTCCGACAAAGCGGACAGGAAGCCGGCGGAACTGTCGCAGGGCGAGCAGCAGCGCGGAGCCATCGCCCGCGCGCTTTTGAACCGCCCGGCGCTCCTTGTTGCGGATGAGCCGACGTCCGCCCTCGACGATGACAACGCAAAAACCGTTATCGAGCTTATGATGGAACAGGCCGGGGAAAGCGGGGCCGCGCTGATGGTCGCCACGCACGACGCACGGCTGGTCCCGTATTTCGACCGTATCGTCACGCTGGAGGCCGCATGACCGTTTTCGATTTCTGCCGGGCGTCCATCGCGTCCCGCCGCCTGACGTCCTCCCTGTGCGTTCTTGCCACCGCAACCGGCATCGCCATGCTGTGTCTTTTCTCGCTGCTGTCCGCGTCCGTCGCGAGCGGGTTTTCCGGCAATGCGCGCGGCATCGACGTGGTGGTGGGCGCGAAGGGAAGCGCCCTGCAGACGGTGCTGTCGTCGGTGTATCATCTGGACGTGCCGACCGGGAACATCGAAATGGCGGATTTTGAAAAGATCAAAAAAAATCCCCAGGTGAAAAACGCCATACCGCTTGCGCTGGGCGACAATTACCGCGGCTGGCGGATTGTCGGGTCCACGCAGGATTACCTTTCCCTGTACGGCGCTCAATTCAAGGAAGGCGTGTCGTTTTCAAAACCGTTCGAGGCCGTGGCGGGCGCGGGGACGGGGCTTTCGGTCGGCCACGAATTCGCGGGCGCGCACGGTTTTTCGGCCGACAGCGACGACATCCACGATTTTCATCTTTATAAAGTCACCGGTGTCCTGAAGCCGACGGGCACCGTTCTCGACCGCCTGATCGTCACATCCTATCAAAGCGTGCAGGAACTGCATGCGCCGCATGAGGGCACCGCCCACGCCCATGATCATGAGCACGATCACGGGCATCACGGCCATGACGATGAGGAAGAAGAAAGCCCGGCAGAAATCGCGGCGGAAGAAGCCGTCGCGCACCAGGTGACTGCGGTGCTGTTGCAGGTGCGGGGGCCATTGGCCACGATCAACCTGCCGCGCACGATCAACAGGACGATGGATGTGCAGGCGGCGGTGCCGTCCTATGAAATCGCGCGGCTGGCTGGCAATCTCGGCCTTGGGCGCGATCTGCTTCTGTCCGCAGGTGCGATGTTCGTGGTTCTTTCGGCGCTGATGCTGCTGTCCTCTCTGGCGGGGAGCCTGTCGCTCCGGCGCTATGATCTTGCGCTGATGCGGGTGATGGGCGCTTCGCCCTGGACTCTCGGGCGGGTCGTACTCACCGAGGCGATGATTCTATCGCTCGGCGGAACGGTTTTCGGAATCCTGGTCGGCCATGCCGGGGCATATATCATCGCGGTCAGCGTTCCCGCGCTGCAGGGGCTGGTGCTACCGTCCGCGCTGCTCGTCCCCGGCCTGCACGATCTGCTATTCCTCGGACTGGGGGCCCTGTCCGGGCTGGCGGCGGCTTTGATCCCCGCCCGCCAGGCGGCTACCGCGGATATTTCCCGCCTGCTGGCGCAGGGGGGCCTGTCATGATGCGGCTTATCCTGTTGCTGGCCGTTCTGATCCTGCTTCCGGCTCATGCGCGCGCGATTGAGCAACAGCAGGAAGGGGATAGCTCCACGCGCACGATAGCGGATTATATCAAGGATTACGTCGATATTCCCAGGGGCGGGACGGACTGGAAGGTTTTCGGGCAGACGAAGGAAATTCCCGTGGAGGGGAAAACGCCGGACGGGCTGGATTACGGCTATACGAAGCCGGAATTTTCGGACGCGGTAAAGGCGCTTGATGGAAAGGACGTGATCCTGAAAGGATTCATGTTTCCCCTCGACCCGGAGGAAAAGCAGCATCTTTTCTTATTCGGTCCGTTTCCCGTCAGTTGCCCATTCCATTATCATGTTGGACCCAGCCTCGTGGTCGAAGCGCACACGCCGGAAAAAACGCCGGTCGAGTTTTCCTACGATCCGCTGGTTCTGAAGGGGCGGCTTGAACTGGTCCCCAAGGATGAGGACAACAGCGTTTTCTACCGTCTGGTCGATGCGCAAATCGTGAAATGATCAGGCGGTCCGGTCGACGGTTTTGAGGATCTCGTCGGTCATGTCTTCCGCCGTTTTCAGGACGGAGATGTTCGCCTTGTAGGATATTTCGGCCAGCTTCAGGTTCACGGCCTCTTCCGCCAGATCGACATTCGGCACGGCTACCAAGCCGTCAGCGTTCGCGAACGGCGAGTCGGGAGCGAAAGCATTCACGATTCCCGGCTGCCTGGGGACATTCGTGGCGGTAACGCCGCCGCCGGCGTTGGCGGTCTGGACGGTGGTCTGCGCCTGATAGGGCAGGTAGGTGCCGGATCCGTCCACGGACCCGGCCGTGGACATGTTGGCGATGTTGGACGCGCTGGCGTCCGCCCTTTTGGAGGCGGCCAGAAGCCCGGTCAAAGCGGTGGATATGGCACCAATCATCTTTATAGAATACCATGAATCGGTTAAGAGTTGTTTGAGGACTTCAAAGGGTTTCCATGGCGAACGTTAAGATTTTGAGCTTGCTGGCATTTTTCCTGCTGGCGCTGGCCCCCGGCGCGGCGAAGGCGACCGAATTCTGGCCGTTCGGCTGGTGGCCGGGTCATTGGGACTGGGTCCAGTACAAGAAATTCAACGGCTATCTGGAAAAAGGCACGGATACGCAGAACCAGCAGTGGCGCGAGGAAGACTGGTACGTGCAGGACTGGCTGGCGCAGAACAAGGACAACCTCTCCCTGATCGAAGGATTTTACCGCAGCGATATTTTGCGCGAACAAACGGACGATGACGGCGTGCCCGTGCTGATCGTGGGGACGAATTTCTATCACCTCGGCGGGTTCGACAAGCGCCGCGTCATCACGACGCTGGACCATGTCTACGGCATCACCGAAGGCGGGGAGCACAAGGCGATTATCCTGAAAGACTGGCACACCAAAAAGGAAATCGGCCTGTTCACGGCCGAAGGGCTTCAGTTGGAATAGTTTTTATTGCAGCCGGAACTTTTGTGCAGCCTCGGTCAAAAGCTGTGGTTTTATGTAAGGATGATCCTCGGGATCGAATTCTTTCTGATATTCCCCGATCAGTCTGGGCAGGACTTTAATGAAGAAATCATAATCCGCGGCGTTTGCTCCGCGATCAAACGCGCCATGTTCGATGTCCATTTTCAGGGTATGCTTAAAAGCGCCGCTTAAGTTTTCCGCTTGGCTCTCATAATATTTTTTTTCAAACATGCGCGATGGCAGCAGCAGGCTGCTTTTGCCGGTCTCGTTCAGTAAGCCTTGATATCTTGCCATGAGGTCGTTTAGACTCGCAGTGACGGCTTCTTCCGGGTGGGTAAAGCAAATGTCAGGCATTTGATATTCATTGACGGCGAGGATGGAATCCATGTCGCGCGCCACGCCCATGGCGCAGGCAACCATGCCATAGGAATATCCTTCCGCATAAGCAGATGCGAGCGCATTGTCTAGCGGTGCGGGATAATCCTGCGCCTCGGCAAGGCTTACGCAGGCGAGCTTGAAGGCATTAATGTAATCTTTATACAAAGGCATACTTTGTCCCCTATACATCCTGTATAAAAAGGGAAAATTATTCTGTCAAATAAAATGCTAGACGCCTTCGGCTTTTTGCACCGTGGCGCGGGCGAGGCGCGCCAGTTTCTGTTCCCGGTAGACGATAAAGACGTTGGAGGCGATGACGATGGCCCCGCCGATGAAAATGGCTTCATCCGGCCATTCGTTCCAGAACAGCCAGCCGAACAGCGTGGCCCAGATGATCCCCGAATAGTTAAAAACCGTTACGGTGGAAACTTGTGCGTTGCGGTAGGCGAGGGAGAGCAGCAATTGCGCGATTACGCCGGTCAGGCCGACGCCGATGATATACGGCACTTCGCTCCAGGTCGGCATGGTAAAGACCAGCGGCATCGGGATTAATGAGACGAACGTGCCGATAAAGACGAAGTAGAAGGTAATGGTCTCCGGCTTTTCGGTTTTGCCGAGCGCGCGCAGGATGGTTTGCAGCGCTGCGTGCATGGTCGCCGCCGACAGCGCGAGCGTAACGCCGGGGACGTTAATCGCGCCCGTGGGTTTGAGCATTACGAGTACCCCGACAAAGCCGACCAGCACCGCGCCCCAGCGATATTTTCCGACGCGTTCGCCCAGAAAGAAATAACCGAGCACCGGGATGATCAGTGAGGCAGTGAACAGGAACGCGGTGGCGTCCGCCAGCGGCATGGCGGCGAATGCGCCGAAGGTTGCGACGAGGCTGATCGTCCCGACGACGGAGCGGATGACGATGCCTCTGGGATTGGATTTGATGGTCAGGATATCGCGTTTGCCCATGAAATAGATTACGAACAGCATGGGCAGCATCGCGATTACGTTACGGTAAAACCCGACTTCGATAACGCTGTGATGCTCGGCCAGTTTCTTGGCGAACACGTTCATGACCGCGAACATGAAAAACGCACCGATAGCGCAGGCCATGCCCAGCATGGGATGATCGGCCTTTTCGGGCGCGGCGGCGGGTTGTTCGCTCATCTTTATCCTCTGTTAAAGCTTATCTGTGGTATAATCGGGAAAGAGGAGCGGGGTAAACCCCAAATACCGCATGGTCGATACGATTTTATCCAAAGCATCGCAGACACCGGGTACGATTGCGCGGCTGAAGGTTTCGCAGGCCCCGGCGGCCTCATTGGCATTTGGCCTGACGACAAGCGAGCAGCAGCTTTCGGACATCGTCGATATTGGATCTGAAGCCAAAGATCGTGCGCAAAAGGTGCGCAAACTGGATGCCTATTTGCGGATTTTCAATTCTGCTCTCAAATACTTCAACGGCATGACTGCGCGGTATACGCCGCAATTCAGCCGGGCGGAGGTAGAGCTGATAAAACCCGATGTCAAATCGGGCATCGACTTCAAAACCTAACAAATCCTTAAAAGCGTGGCGGATAATTGCATGGGCTCCCTTGAACTTCCGCCCGCTTGCGGCGTTAATAAGATGGAATGTTTTTTATGGAGACCCGCATGAAGAAATTTGTTCTGCTCACTGCCGCGCTTGCCCTGCTGCCGCTCGCAGCCCATGCCCAGGACGCCAGCGACCAGCCCGAGGGATCCGTTCCCGCCGCTGCAACAGAAGACTCCACGGCAACGACGTTGCCGGCCGAGCAGGCCCCGACCAACACGACGGTGATTGTCCCCGCCGCGCGCGACGCCATCACCAATGAAATCGTCCCGGCCGAAGTGCCAAACGCGGAAGAGCCGGAATCCCTGCGCGACAAGGTGCGCGGCAAAATGGACCATCCGGAATAGGTCTGGCTTTGAAATAAAATTTTCAGCAAGCAAAAATCCCCGCCGGTATATACATGGCGGGGATTTTTTATCATTGAATCCGGGCTGCCGTTGTCATGCCGCGCATGACCGCCGGGATGATGCCTGAAGGCGTCAGTTCTTTGCCTTGTCGACCAGCTTGTTCTTTCCGATCCAGGGCATCATCGCGCGGAGTTTCGCGCCGACTTCTTCGATGCCGTGCTTGGATTGCTCTTCGCGGATCTGGACAAGGCGGGTGAGCCCTTCCTTGTTGCCTCCCATGAAGTCCTGAACGAATTTGCCGGACTGGATGTCCGCCAGGATGCGTTTCATCTCTTCCTTCGTCTCAGACGT
>JBDHTU010000057.1:0-8303 GCA_039808805.1 Micavibrio sp. | reverse complement strand
TTCGAACCCTCGATACGGTATAACCCGTATGACGATTTAGCAAACCGTTGCCTTCAGCCTCTCGGCCACAGCTCCGCGGTACGTTGCCGTACACGCCCATGAATTAGCAGAAGCCATGGGCCGGATCAACCTTATAGATAGCGTTCCAGGTAACTGCCCCAGTCCGTGACCTCGGCCAGGTCCGGATAATCGTCAATCGGCTCATAAGCCCAGCCGGTGGAGGAGCGGGAATCCCGGAAAACCCGGGCGATGACACAGGCCCGGGCGCCGTCATTTTCCGTGCCGGCGGCGATATCCAGTTCGAACAGGTTCTTGTTGGTCATACCGTCCGCAATGCGGGCCGTGGTGCCCGCCACGTCGGCGAACGTGTGATCCGAGCGGATTTCCACGACGAAGATCAGGCTTTCGGTATCCGGCGGAAGGCCCGCCAATTCACAGGAGATGGCTTCGTCATCGCCGCCACCTTCGCCGGTGGCGTCATCGCCGCTGTGATAGATCGCCCCTGTTGAATCCATCGAATCCTGGGCCATCGCGCTGACGTAATCGATATATTCGCCGGAATCGTTGTAGACGAAGCAGGACAGGTCCAGGTCATGCTGCTGGTTGGTGCCGCGCAGGTGGTCCATTATCGTCGTTTTTTTGGCGCGGACGTCCCAGCTGATCGCGGCGAGAATGCGGTTGCGGGCCTTGACGGTGAAGAGAAGCGGTTTTGCCATGGGATTTCAACGATCCTGTCAATCAATAAAGTTTTCGTCTTTAAGGCGTTTATGTTCGGAAAAGTCAGCCTTTACCGCGAGCAGGAACCCCGCAAGCACGGCCAGCACGCCGATGGTCGCCAGCAGGCGGTAGAACAATTGCCCCATATCCACGCCCCAGATGTGCAGGATAAGGATAAATGCGCCTGTAACGGCGAGGGCGATCAGCAGGTAGGTGAGTGCGTGCTGGATATTCATCAGGTTTTATCCCGTTCCATGACGACCATGAACGCCTCCCGGTCGAAGAAAAGGAGCATGCGGCGGGATTCTTTTTCCATGGTCACCACGCGCCAGCCTTGTTCGGCGTTGCGGTTGAGGAAATTGCTGAACCGTTCCGGGTCCACTTTCGAGCTGCCCAGAAACAGGGAGCCGAGCATGCCTTCGCGGTAGATAACGACTTTGTATTCTTTTGTCTGTGTCATGGTGAAAAGGATAATATGCGGGCGAGCGGATCACAAATGTTAAAGCGGGTCCGTTATTTCCCGTAATCTTGATTTGTTTAGTTCGTTCCCTAATTTTTTTATGCGGGCCGGTCCATCTCCGTTGGGCATTCATATCTCTTTATAGGACATATTTCCTATAATGTCAAGGATTTAGCCCGCGATGTTCCAGACAAGCGCGCCCGGTGCGGCATGTTCTTCCGCGAACCGCCAGAGTTTCGCATCCGTATATGGACAGGCAGGATAAGGGGGCGGGGAAAGCGCCGGGCGGTGATATTTTTCAGACGCCTGAAAATCGGCATTTCCACCAGCAACAACAGTCACCGTTTTGAGAGCGGTATCCGGAAACGCGAACTGCAAGGCCCGGGTAAAGGTGCCGCTGACCGAAACGCACCAGATTTCGGGATAGGCGGTAACATCCAGGGAGGATTGCAGGCATTCGACCATCGCATCGTGAAAGGCGGGACAATCGAACGCCGGAGGGAAGTGATGCGCATTGTTCCGGGCGGCCCACGTTGCCGCTTCCAGATTTAGTTCCGCAATAGGGACCGGGGAGGCGCAATGAATTTGGGCCCCTGCATCACGCAGCCGGGCGAGCATGGCGTCGTCCGCATCGTTGCAGGATAAAAACAGATGCGCGGTTTTTCCGTGGTCCGCGCAGGCGAGGGCAAGCGCCAGCGCGCCATGGCCGAAGATGGTCCCGGCGTAGGTAAAATCCGTTTGGGGAATGGTTGGCAGCAGGCGACCGAGCGCGCGGCGTTTTGTGCCGCCGGACAGCAGATCATCCCGCAGGATGTAAAAATTCCCCAACGGAAGTATCTTGAACGGCGGCAAGCTGCGCGTCCCGTTGCCGTGCGGCGTCGATGAGGAATTGCATACAGGTTTCGACATCCAGCCAATCCTTGATATCGGTGACGAAAGAAAAATAATCGTAGGTTAGCTGTTCTCCTGCGGCGATATCACGCAGCGCGATGTTGAGGTAATCACGGTCTTTATAGTGAGGATGCGCGGGGTCATCGATCATCCCCGTGTTGGCATTGCCGCTATGGTTCATATGTTTGCCGTTGTCCGTATCATTGTAGACATAGCGGACGAGCGTGCCGTTTTCAAAAAACTCGCAAGGGTAGCTGTATTTAATTAAATCGCGCGCCGCTTGATCGCCGGGAGCGATGGCGGCTTTATAAGCCTCTATCGTATAAATTTCGGTGAGGTGCGGTTCAAACCGCCAGACGATATCGCCTTTGGAAACGGGTTGATCGGCGAACAGGCCGCGTCCGCCATATTCGTCTGGGGCGATGTAGGTTTTGATACACATGCCCATCGCGGGCCGCCGTTTCCAAGGCCGCCATCCGGGCGCCTTCGAAATTCAGATTACCGCAGCCGATAGATCGGTCAACAGCTTTGTTTGCAGGTGAAGTGCGGAAGGAGGGGTTTTGCCGATATCTGGAATGGTGGTGACGTCCGGGAGGTCCAGACGGTTTTCGATGCCCTGGACCACGGTACGGGTTTGATAGCAGAAAGACGTGCCGGTGGCGGTTTCATAGAGGCGGCAGAGCAGGCGGCCTTTTTCCGAATCCAGCCCGGCATGACGGACTTTGCCGGGGACCGGCTGGGTAAAAATCTTGATGTCTTCGGGCAGGAGGCGGCGCAGTTCGAAATAGGCGCGGGCCATGTGTCCTTCTGTCGTAATCAACAGGATGGACTTGACCTTGTTCTTCAGGGCCCAGTCTGCGCTGTTCTTGGCGTTTTCAATGGTGTTGGTCGCCTTCAGGTCGATGGTCACATCGTCCTTGTCCGCGCGTTTGGACAGGCGGCGAACCTTCGGCACCTTGGATTCGTGGGCGTAATCATCCCCCGTGATCATCAGTTTTTTGGCCCAGCCCATCAGGTAGAATTGATACCCTTTGACCGTGCGGTCGGCAGAGCCGGTGAAGACGATCACGGCGTCGGTGTGGCTTTTGGGCGGGAGGGGCGCGGCGGACAGGTTGCCTTTTGCGTAATGATAAACGAGTGGCGCGGACATCAGGGTCAGCGCCATGGCCAGGAACAAGGCTAGGTTTATCGGTTTATGCATGCGGCGCTTCTTATACTGAAACGCCCGGAAAAATCCAAGATAATTGTCATTGAGAAAGCAGTTTTTTCCCTGACTTTTTCAGGGGCTTACCCAATTGTGACAGGATTGTGAAAAACTCCTGTCGACCTTGTGAAGATTGGCGGTTAAGACAGCTTTTTCTTCAACAGGTCGTTGATGATGGCCGGGTTCGCCTTGCCCCCGGTTTCCTTCATGACCTGCCCCACGAAGAAGCCGAACAGCTTGTCCTTCCCGGCCTTGTAGCCTGCGACATTGTCCGGGTTGGCAGCAATGATCTTGTCGATGATCGCCTCGATCGCGCCGGTGTCGGTGATTTGCCGCAGGCCCTTTTCCTCGACGATGACAGAGGCGTCCTTGCCGGACGCGTACATTTCGGCAAAGACATCCTTGGCGATTTTGCCGGAGATGGTGTTGTCCTTGATCAAGGCCACAAGGCCGCCGATCTGCTTCGCCTGAACCGGGCTTTCGGTGATGTCCTTGCCATCCTTGTTCAGGAGGCCGAGCAGTTCGTTCAAAATCCAGTTGGCGGCGAGTTTGGGGTCAGAATCGTTGGCGGCGGATTCATAATATTCCGCGCGGGTGCGCTCCGCGATCAGGACCGAGGCGTCATAAAGCGGCAGGCCGAAATCCTTCATGAAGCGGTGCTTCTTCTGGTCGGGGAGTTCGGGCAGGGTGGCCTTGATGCCCTGAACCCACAGATCGTCCAGTTCCAGCGGCAGAAGGTCCGGGTCCGGAAAATAGCGGTAGTCGTGCGCTTCTTCCTTGGAGCGCATGGACCGGGTTTCCATCTTGGCCGGGTCCCACAGGCGGGTTTCCTGTTTGATCTTGCCACCGCCCTCGATGATCTCGATCTGGCGGCGGGCCTCATACTCAATCGCTTGCTGAACGGCTTTGACCGAGTTGACGTTCTTGATTTCGCAGCGCGTGCCGAGGTCCGTCCCCGGGTGACGTACGGATACGTTCACGTCGGCGCGCATGGAGCCTTCTTCCATGTTGCCGTCGCACGTGCCGAGATAGCGCAGGATCATGCGCAGCTTGGTCAGGTAGGCGGACGCTTCCTCCGGCCCGCGAATATCGGGTTCGGACACGATCTCCATCAGCGCGCAGCCCGAACGGTTCAGGTCAACGAACGACTTGGACGGGTGCTGGTCGTGTAGGGACTTGCCTGCGTCCTGTTCAAGGTGGAGGCGGGTGATGCCGATTTCTTTCGTCGAGCCGTCCGGCAGGTCGATCTCGATCACACCCTTGCCGACGATCGGGTGCTGGAACTGGGAGATCTGGTAGCCCTGCGGCAGGTCGGGGTAGAAGTAATTCTTCCGTTCGAAGACGGAGTGATAGTTGATCCTGGCGTTGAGGCCGAGGCCGGTGCGCACCGCCTGTTCGACGCAATACTGGTTCAGGACGGGGAGCATGCCGGGCATGGCGGCGTCAACCATGGATACCTGGCTGTTCGGTTCAGCCCCGAACGCGGCAGCCGCGCCGGAAAAGAGTTTGGTGTTCGCCGTGACCTGGGCGTGGACTTCCATCCCGATTACAACTTCCCAGTCGCCCGTTTCGCTTTTTAACATGTATGTCATTTTATTTAACCACTAAGACACTAAGTTTATAAGGATAGGCGTTTGATACCATCCTTGATTAAGATTGCATTGAAATTAATCAGCAATCCGGTTTTTATGCCAGACAATTTTAAATAAGTCAGAATTTGCGCATCATAGATGGGCAAAAGTTTTTCTACACTTTTGATTTCCAGGATAAGGCTTTTTTCAATTACGAAGTCCAGCCGATAACCGGCTTCTATGAATAAATCGTCATAACGGACAGGCAAAGCCTTCTGGCTTTCGACGTTTAGACCACGTTTTTTAAGCTCATATGACAAGCAATGCTCATAAGCGCTTTCTAAGAGGCCTGGCCCCAATTTCCTGTGAACTGTAAAAGCGCAATCCACGGCAATGCGCGAGATGTCCGGTTCGGTCTCTTTGGTCAAAGCCAAGCTGTTCATTCTTAGTGCCTTAGTGGTCAAACTACTCCAGCGCGGTGCCTGCGGCCACGACCCCGTGGGTCATTTCGCGGCTGCGGACATGTTCGCGGTGGATCATGTAAATACCGCTGGCCACAATAATGAAGCCGCCCGCCGCTGTCCATATATCAATGACGTTGTGGAAAATCGTCAGGCCGAACAGGATGCCCCAGAGCAGCTGGATATAATGGAAAGGCGCGACGGTGGAGGTTTCCCCGCTGGAGAAAGCGCGGGAAACCATGAAGTTCGCGAAGACGTGGAAGGAGGCGGTGGCCGCGAAATACCACAGATGCTCGGTCGCGGGAAGGAAACTCATCCCCTTTACAGCGATAGCGATGCCGAAGACGGTCAGGTTGGCCATGACCCCGAACAGGGAGAAGGCGAGCAGGGGTTCGTCCTCCCCGATTTTGCGGATGATGATGGTAGAGGCGGCATAACAGACCGCGCCGCCGAGGATGCCCAGCGCGGCGGGTTCCAGCGGGATCATACCGGGGCGCAGGACGACCAGCACGCCGGTAAAACCCACGGCGATGGCGCACCAGCGGTATACACGGATTTTCTCCCCCAGAAAGAAGATCGACAGAATGGTGGCGATGAACGGCGCCACGAAGATAAGGGTATAAGAGGTGGCCATGCCCAGCACGGAAAACCCGGTGGTCATGAAATAAAAACTGACCATCCCCAAACCGGCGCGGGCGAGGTGCATATGGATTTTTTTGGATTTCAGGGTGTTTTTAAGCCCCCCTACTTTATGCGCAAAAGTCAGAAGCAGCGGTATCCAGCAAAGATTGACCCAAAAGCCGATCTGGACGGGGTTGTAATGCGCGTCGCTGGCGAGTTTCAGGAACACGTCGCCGATTGAATAAAGGGAGAATCCGAATGCCGCGAGGCCCATCGCCCGGACATTTTTTTGTGCCGCCGTCATAGTATACCACCCATATATAAAAAGAGAGGGGCGATTGCACGGCGAGTCCGTGCTGCCCCATGCCAACTATATCGCGGGGGATTATGATTTATTTATGACGATTTTTTTAAAAGATACGGCTTTTCTTCGACAAAATTGATCTTCATGTTTGTAAAGTAGGGCTGGAAGCCGCATTTTTTGTAAAAATCCACCGCTTGGGCGTTCGCCAGAAGAACGCCAAGACCGATATGTGAAACCTGTTTTGATTTCAGGTCTTCAACGATCATCCCGAGTAATGCCCGGCCTATGCCCCGATAGCGGCAGGATTCGAACACGAACAATTCATCAATATAACCGCGCCTGCGAAATTGAGGGTGAAGTTCCGCGCTGTCCGGATCGTCAGTGATCCAGCCAAAAACATGGCCGCAGACAATGCCGTCTTTTTCGGCGATGTAAACAGCGCCTTCTTTTTCCGTTAAGTTTTTCTGTATTTCGGCCAGATAGAGATGGCTGGAGGTCTGCCAGTCGGCCACAGGAAAGAATTGTCCAATATGTTCCCGCAGCGCCTGAACCGAGCGGGAGAGCGCGGGCCAGTCAGCCTGCGTCGCGCTTCGGATGGCCGCATCCTCCATGAATTACCGCACGCAGGTCAGCAGTTTTTTCTGGGCGAAGGTGTTAAAGGCGGGATCGCTGAACAACGCGGCCTGCGGGTCCAGGATATTCGGATCGCGGGCGAGGATGTCACGGAAAATCTGCGGGCCGCTGCCGCGCATATGGATGGCCATCTGCTCGGCAAGGCAGTTACAGATTTTCTGCGGATCGCCGTACTTGGCGGTGTCCGGATTGGTGATGCAGGTCTTGTGATAATATTCAAAGGTTGGCGTATCCATGCATGGCGCATAAACATCGATGAGCATTTTGTTATACGCCGGGCGCGCGATGGCGGGGTCCTGGCTGGTCGCATTTTTCATGTCTTCCATGCTGTAGAACTGTGTCATGCGGGCGGCGGTACAGGCGCAGAAAATATTCTGTGATTCCTGGGAAGAGAATTGCGATGGCTGGGATGCGCAGCTTTGATAATAGACATTCGCCTTATCCTGCGGCACAGGAGTAAAACCCTGGGCGGAAGCCGCAACGGGAGCCAGAAGCAGTGTCAGCAGGATGAGGTATTTCATTGGTTGGCTCCTTTGGGGTTGGAAGGCAAACTCGCACGGTCAGCACTGGTTCCCGTCGTTTGAGTATCCGGTACGAACGGCTCAGGCGCGGGGGCGGGCGGCGGCGGCGCTTCGACGCGCCAGTCGTCCGGATCATATTCCGGGTTTACCGGAAGCTGCGCCCATGGGCCGCAGCCTGAGAGCGCCAAAAGCATTGCCGTCATCGCCGCGTATTTCATATCACGCCGCCTTTTTCATTGAGAGCAAGGAAGGGATGGCCTTGAACTGTGCCGCGCGTTCGATGGCGCCGCCGGCGCGGATGATGGTTTCTTCATCCCACGGGCGGCCGATCAGTTGCAGGCCGAGCGGCAGACCTTGCGCGTTCAGACCCGCCGGAACCGACAGGCCCGGAAGACCCGCGAGGTTGACCGTGACGGTGAACACGTCGTTCAGGTACATCTTGATGGGGTCATCTTCGTTTTCGCCGATGGCGAACGCGGCGGACGGCGTGCTCGGCGCCAGGATGACATCGCATTGCTTATACGCTTCGAGAAAGTCGTTCAGGATCAGGCGGCGAACTTTCTGCGCCTTGATGTAATAGGCATCGTAATATCCGGCGGAGAGAACATAAGTGCCGATCATGATCCGGCGTTTGACCTCATCGCCAAATCCGGCGGCGCGGGTTTTCTCATACGTCTCCGTCAAATCCTTGCCCGGAACGCGCAGGCCATACCGCACACCGTCATAGCGGGCGAGGTTGGATGAGCATTCCGCCGGGGCGATGATGTAATAGGTCGGCAGGCCGTATTTCGTGTGCGGCAGGGAAACATCGACAATTTCGGCGCCTTCGGCCTTTAACCAGTCGATCCCTTGCTGCCACAATTTTTCAATTTCAGCAGGCATGCCATCGACGCGGTATTCTTTCGGAATGCCAACTTTCA
>JBDHTU010000056.1:0-8485 GCA_039808805.1 Micavibrio sp. | reverse complement strand
GGCGAAACGGGACTCGCGCCGTCGTTCGACTGGTCGAAATCGGAAAACGTCAAGGACGTAAAAATTCACTGGCCCGCCCCCAAACGTTTTTCGACGTTGGATATGTATAGCTTCGGCTATGACAAGGCTTTCGTTCTGCCGCTCGACGTGACGGTTGAGGAGACGTCGAAACCGGTGACGCTCGCGCTCAAACTCGACGTCGTTATTTGTCATGACATCTGTATCCCGGCGAGCCTGTCGCTTGCGAAGTCACTGCCCGCCGGCAATGTTCAGGCAACAGATGACCATGCCGTTCTAAAAAATGCGCGATGGAGCCTGCCGTCTTCCATCAACACTGACGGGTTTAAACTGTCCTCCGCCGTGCTGGGCAAGGATGCCGTCGTCGTGACGGGTTTTTCGCGGGAAGGCTTCGGGCCGGACACGGATATGTTTGTTGAAGCGCCCGGCGTTATGCTGACCGGGAAGCCGGAAATCATCGTAGATGGCGGCGATGCACAGAATGCGGTGCTGAAGATCAAGGCGCCTGAAGGGGTCGATCTTTCAAAAAACCTGTTCGGCAAAAGCGCGACCATCGTCGTTACCAACGGTGACGAAGCGATAGAGCGCAGTTTTACATTCTAGGAATTTAGTAAAGACCGCCCGTACCGCTGAAGCCCGAATTGTCGGCCGGCGCGGGTTGCGGTGCGGGATAGACCGGCGTGGGAACGGGGGCGCCTGCGCCGCCGCGTTCGCGGCTGAAACTTGTGAAGGCGTCATTCGACGGGGCGTAGGACGGGTTCGGGGCTGTTTCGCCGTAAGGGTCCGCTGCGGCTCCGGTGTCCATGGAGGCTGGCTGTCCTTCGCCATAGCCGAAGGCCGCATCGTTCGGATCGGCATAGGGATCGCTGACCGCCGTGCCGCCGCCCACCACGCTGGTGTCGAGAACGTAATCGTCGAGGTTCGGCTCCGTGCCCGTCACGAACGCTTCCCAGATTACGTGTTTGTCGCCGGGGTTGGCGGCGCGGCCCGTGTCGGCATTGATGCGCACGTTCTTGATGCCGGGCGGAACGCGGAACGGCGTCGGCGGCGTGTCTTTCAGGGCCTCTTTCATGAACTCGCTGAAGATCGGCGCGGCGGTCGATCCGCCCGTTTCCCTCTTGCCGAGCGAACGCGGTTGGTCGAACCCGACGAACACGCCGACGACGAGGTCGGGGGAAAATCCGACAAACCACGTGTCCTTGGATTTGTTGGTGGTGCCGGTCTTGCCTGCCAGCGGGCGGCCGAGGGCGGCCAGCTTCGCTGCCGTGCCGCGCTGGACGACGCCTTCGAGGATGGAGACCATCTGGTACACGGTGCGTTCATCGGCGATCTGCTCGCGCCCGTCCGGCACTTCCGGCGTGGACTGCCCGTCCCAGCGGATCATATCGCCGCAATTCGGGCAGGGACGCGTGTCGTCCGAAAAAATCGTCTGGCCGCGGCGGTCCTGAATCCGGTCGATCAGGGTCGGCGTGATCTTCTTGCCGCCGTTGACCAGCATCGCATAGGCGTTGGTGAGTTTCAGCAGCGTGGTCTCCCCCGCGCCGAGCGCGTAGGACAGATACGGCTTCATCTCGTCCGCGATGCCGAACCGCTTGGCGTAGTCGATGACGGTCGGCATGCCGAGGTGGTCGGCCAGACGCACGGTCATCAGGTTGCGGGATTTTTCCACGCCGATGCGGATCGGCGTCGGGCCGTAATATTCGCCGGAATAGTTGGTCGGGCGCCAGTAACTGCCCGGGGACTGTTCCATCACGAACGGTGCGTCGAGCACGCGGGTTGCCGGTGTGAATCCCTTGTCGAGGGCGGCGAGGTAGATAAACGGCTTGAACGCCGATCCCGGCTGCCGGTCGGCCTGCGTGGCGCGGTTGTACTGGCTCGGCCCGTATTTCCAGCCGCCCTGCAGCGCGAGCACGCGGCCCGTGTGCGGGTCCATGGCGACCAGCGCGCCCTGCACCAGCGGAATCTGCTGCAGCGTGTAGGTCGTCTTTTCCTTGCCGACGGATTTCTCGACGAGGATGACATCCCCGGATTTGATCACCTGGCTGACCGCCGTGATTTCAGGACCGAGCGCATAGCACTCCTCCAGGCATTTGCGCGCCCACTTCACATTCTCCAGCGTCAGGGGTGCGGTCTTTTCATCGGCAAAACCGATCTTCGCCTGCGCCGCCCCGCTTTCGATGACATAGGCAAGCTGCCAGCCGTCCGGCATGTCTTCCGGCTCGCTTACGCTGATCAGGTTCGCGTGCCAGTCGCCGCCATCGAATTGCTTGACCGGTCCGCGCCATCCGTGGCGTCTGTCGTAGGATATCAGCCCGTCACGCAGCGCGCGCACCGCGATATATTGCAGGCGCGGGTCGACGGATGTCCGCACGGCAAGGCCGCCCTGGTACAGGCTGTCATCGCCGTATTTTTCTTTCAGCTGCCTGCGCACTTCCTCGGCGAAGAACGGCGCGTCGACGACGTCGGATTCGTCTTTCAATGTCATCGCCAGCGGCGCGGCCTTGGCGAGGTCGGCCTGCGCAGAGGTGATATATCCGTCTTCCAGCATGCGGCCGATCACCCAATTGCGGCGGGCAAGGGCGGCATTGTGCTTGCGCACGGGGTGGTAATTGTTCGGCGCCTTGGGCAGGGCGGCCAGATACGCGACTTCCGCGACGCTCAAATCGTCCAGCTTCTTGTCGAAGTATGTCTGCGCGGCGGCGGCGACGCCGTACGATCTCTGGCCCAGGTAAATCTCGTTCAGGTACAGTTCAAGGATCTGGTCCTTGGTCATCGCCTGTTCCATCCGGGTGGAGAGGATCGCTTCCTTGATCTTGCGTTCGTAGGACCGCTCGTTGGTCAAAAGGAAGTTTTTCGCCACCTGCTGCGTGATGGTGGACGCGCCTTTCAGGCGGCCGCCGGGGCTGGTGAAATTTGCCACCGCGGCGCGGGCGATGGCGATGGCGTCGACACCGGGGTGCGTGTAGAAATTCTGGTCTTCTGCGGCGATGAACGCATTCTTGACCATATCCGGCATCGCGCCGATGGGAACGAACACACGTTTTTCCTGCGCGTATTCCGCGAGGAGCCGTCCGTCCCCGGCATAGATGCGGGTGACGATGGGCGGCTCGTATTTTTTAAGCTGGGTATAATCCGGCAGGTCGCGCCCGAAATGGGCGAAGACGAGGACGGCAAAACCGATGGCTGCAATCGCCCCCAGAAAGCCGATCGACACCAGTGCGAGAAACAATTTTCCAAGCCAGCGCATGGGCCAATTTATGGCATATCTTCAAGGCGCGGGTAAAGGCGCAAAAGACTCTTATCAAATGATTGGTTTTACAGCGATTTAAAGCTGGCGTGCTGGGTGATCGGCCCGTCCGCGCGGCCATGGATGAACTGGTCGACATAGGGGTTGCCGGAATGGTCGAGGTCCGAGACTTTTCCATACCAGATGATCCTGCCCAGATGGATCATCGCCACGTGGTCGGCGATTTTGCGGGCCGAGGCCATGTCATGGGTGATCGAAAGCGCGGTCGCGCCGAGGTCCTTCACGCAATCGACGATCAGGTCGTTGATGACGTCGGCCATGATAGGGTCGAGGCCGGTGGTCGGCTCGTCGAAAAAGATGATTTCCGGGTTGGTGGCGATGGCGCGGGCAAGGCCGACGCGCTTTTGCATCCCGCCGGACAGTTCTGCCGGGTAGAGGTCGCCGACATTGGTGCCGAGTCCGACCTGCGCCAGTTTCTGAAGCGCAATCTCGCGCGCTTCGTCCGGGTTCATATGCTTGCCGTGGATCAGGGCGAAAGCGACGTTCTGCCAGACGCGTAAAGAATCGAACAGCGCCGCGCCCTGGAACAGCATGCCGAACTTGCCCATCAGCGCGTCGCGCTCGGACGAAGACAGGTCGGTCACTTCCTTCCCGTCGATCTGGACGGAACCGCTATCCGGCTTGATCAGGCCGAGCACGCATTTAAGCGTGACGGATTTCCCCGTCCCCGACCCGCCGATGATGACGAGGGATTCCCCCGGCGCCACGGTCAGGTTGATGCCGTCCAGCACAGTTTTGGAACCGAAGGATTTCTTGACCTCGCGCATGGCGATCTTGGGCACGCGGGCCATCTGGTGCTGCATGTCCGCGTTCATGAAAAGAAAACCTTTCCCGTTCCTTTCGTCATTCCTGTCGTCCCTTTCGTCATCCCCGCGCAGGCGGGGATCCGGGCTGTATACAATCTACCCGTCATGAAAAGAACACCTTGGTCAGCAGGAAGTTGAAGATCAGGATCAGGATGGAGGCGGATACCACGGCATAGGTCGTGGCGGCGCCGACGCCCTGCGCGCCGCGGCCGGAATTGAACCCGTGATAGCAGCCCATCATCGTGACGATAAACCCGAACGCAGACGCCTTCACAAGGCCGGAAATCACGTCGTTTGGCTGCAAAATATCCCATGTCTGGTTCAGGTAGCTGCCTTCGGAAAAGCCGAGGCTGTAGATGGAAACGATATAGCCGCCGTAAATGCCGATGATGTCGGCGATCAGGACGAGCACGGGGAGCATCAGCGTCCCGGCCACGATGCGCGGCACGATCAGGTATTTGATCGGGTTGACAGACAGCGTCGTCAGCGCGTCGATCTGTTCGGTCACGCGCATGGTGCCGATCTCTGCGGCGATGGATGCGCCGATCCGTCCCGCGACCATCAGACCGGCGAGCACGGGCGCAAGTTCGCGCGTGACGGACAGCGCGACCACGCCCGCAATCGCGCTTTCGGCGTTAAAGCGCGTAAAGCCGGTGTAGGATTGCAGCGCCAGCACCATTCCCGTGAAGATCGCGGTCATGCCGACGACGGGCAGGGAATAATAGCCGATATCGATGATCTGCCGGCCGATCAGGCTGGGATACCAGGGCGGGGTGAACACGTGGCGGATCGACTGTCCCACGAACAGTGTCAGCGCGCCGATCGATTGCAGCGTGCGCAGGATCGAATGGCCGACAGCCTCGCATAGATCGAGGATCAGGCTGCTGTTCAGCGTTATCCGGCGTTTTTGGTCCATTTTCGGAAAATGCCTGTGAAAAAGTTCAAACCCATCAGTTCTTTAACCTTTTTGGGCCGCTTTGAAAAGCCCTTAGGTCTCATAAAGGCGGCGATACCGGGGGCCGAGCGCGGTGAGAATGTTGTAGGAAATCGTCCCGCAATCCCCGGCCAGCGCGTCCGTGTCCTGATGAAGTCCCAGAACTTCCAGCCAGTCGCCCGGATGCGGCGGCTCTTCCAGATGCCCGGTTTCGACGATGACGAGGTCCATGGAAACCCGGCCGCGGATAGGGCAGGGCTGGCCTTTCCAGTAAAGCTTTGCTGCGTTGCTTCCGCCGCGCGGAAACCCGTCGGCATAGCCCAGCGCAACGGTGGCCAGTCTGGTATCCTGCTTGAATATATGCGTGGCGTTGTACCCTGCGCTTTCGCCCTTGCGCACCTCGCGGGTCTGAAGGACCCGGACATGAAGGGAGACAACCGGCTGCATCGGGTTTTTGGCTTCCGGCGTCGGGTTGCCGCCATAAAGCGCGATGCCCGGACGGACAAGGTCGTAATGCCAGTCTTCGTTCCGGAACAGGCCGGAGGAGTTGCACAGGGATTTGAACGTGCCGGGCCAGGCCTGCGCGATGCGTTCGAACGCGGCGGCCTGTCTTTCATTGATCGGGCTGGCCTTGTCCTCGCTGGACACGAAATGCGACATGACCATCCGCACCTCGAAGGCGCGGGTCTCCGGCCTGTCGAGCGGATGGAGGCCGAGACGGTTCATCCCGGTGTCGTAATGAAGGACGGCGGGAAGTTTCTGCGCGAAGCGCCCGGCGGTGTCCGCCCACCTCTGGCATTCTTCCAGTGAATTGAGGACCGGCGTCAAACCGCGGCTGGCGTAAAAATCCTCCGCGCCCTCATACAGCCCGCCCAGCACCATGATCTCCGCCCGCGCATCGTTGGCGCGCAGTTTCATCGCCTCATCCGGCGTCGCGGCAAAGAACATGCCGCAGCCTTCCTTGAGCAGCGTTTTGAAGACCGGCTCGACACCGAGGCCGTAGGCGTCCGCCTTGATCACGCCCGCGACGGTCGCCTCCGTCTTGCTTTTGAGCAAGCGGTAATTCGCGGCCAGCGCGGCAAGGTTGACGCGCAAAATCGCGGGGGCGGCGCTCGGGTTTGTCGTGGGGCGGATGGCGGACATGCTATCCGTAACGGCGTTCCAGGTCGCCAAAGCGGGTGATGTTGGAATCGAAGTAGAGCTGGACCGTGCCGATCGGGCCGTGACGCTGCTTCGCCACGATGACGTCCGCCGTGCTGGCGCACTCCTCAAGATCCTTCTGCCATTGCTGGTAACGGTCGTTGAATTTGGAATCGTCCTCGCCGCCGCGTTTTTCCGGTTGTTCGCGGGACAGGTAATATTCGCGGCGGTAGATGAACATGACGCAGTCCGCGTCCTGCTCGATCGACCCGGATTCGCGAAGGTCCGAAAGCTGCGGGCGCTTGTCTTCGCGCTGTTCGACGGCGCGCGAAAGCTGCGAGAGCGCGATGACCGGAATCTGCAATTCCTTGGCGATGGCTTTCAGGCCGCGCGTGATTTCTGAAATCTCCAGAACGCGGTTGCCTTCTGACTGGCGGGAGCCGGACCCTTGCAGAAGCTGCAAATAGTCGATCATCAAAAGGTCGAGGCCGTATTGACGTTTCAGGCGGCGCGCGCGCGTTCTCACCTGTCCGATGGTCAGCGCGGGCGTATCGTCGATATAGAGCGGCACCTGCGCCAGAACGTGCGAGGCCTGCACGAGGTTGGTGAAATCCTGCTGCTTGATCTCCCCCTTGCGCAGCGCGTCGCCGGAGATGCCGGATTGTTCGGACAGGATACGCGTGGCCAATTGGTCCGAACTCATTTCAAGTGAGAAAAACCCGACGCGCCCGCCGCCCGGCTTGCCTTCGGCATAGGCCTTGGCGGCGTTGAACGCGATGTTGACCGCGAGCGACGTTTTCCCCATCGACGGACGCGCGGCAAGAATGAGAAGGTCGGAATTGTGCAGGCCGCCGAGCTTCTGGTCGAGATCCATCAAGCCTGTCGTGATGCCCGTTACATGGGAATCGGACTTGTACGCCTGTTCCGCATATTCCAGCGCGACCTTGACGGATTGTTTCAGGGTGACGAACCCGCCCTGTCCGGCGTTGCCGGTTTCGGCGAGTTTGAACAGGCGCGTCTCCGCCTCGGCCAGCACGGCATCGGCGTCCTGTTCGATGGAGAAGCTGAAGGCGAGGTTGGCGACATCCTGGTTGAAGCGGATGATTTCACGCCGCAGATGGCGGTCGAAAATCGTCTTGGCGTAATCCTTTACATCATTGAGCAGCGGCACCTCGGTCGCCAGCTCGACAAGGTATTTCGTGCCGCCCACGGCGGCGAGGCCTTCGTCCTTTTCGAAATAGTCTTTGAGCGTAGTGGCCTTGGCCTCCAGCCCTTTTTCGATCATGCGCGTGATGGCGTCGTAAATCCTCCCATGCGTCGGGTGGCTGAAATAGTCCGCCTTGACGATGTCGCTGATCTTTTCAAGATTCCGGTTGTCGATCAGCAGCATGCCGAGCAGGCCCTGCTCCGCCTCCAGATTGTGGGGCAGGGTGCGGTGCGCGAGCGGGTCGCTGCTGGCGTCGACGATTTTCAGGGCCGGTTCATTCATGATGGGACAAGACTAGCATGCCCGCCGCCGCCCGGCCTATCTTTTTCCCCCTGTGAGTAACGGGGATAACGGGGACGAAACCTAGGCAAGATCATGCTTCATGCGGCCGAGGCCGCCCTGCGTGGACAGCCAGATCAGGATTTCGGTGACGGCGTAAATCGCCTTGAATCCCTTTCGCGTCAACGGCGTGTGCGCGATACGCGCCTGCGCGTAATGCAGATGCTCCAGCTCTTCGACCCTGATTTCTTCGATCAGTGTTTTCAGGGCGTCGTCGCGGCCGGACAGAAAGGCGATCTGGTCGTTCATATGGTGATGCACGGCGTCCTCGACCGCCTCGGTGCAGAGCATGATGCCGGTCCGGCCCATCAGTGCGGTGAGAAGGCCAAGCGCGTAGCCGCCCCAGCTCCACAGCCACATCGCGCGGCACGGGCGCGCGCCGCGCGGGATCATCGCTTCGTGAAAGAGAGCGCAGTGGGAGATTTCATCCTGCAATGTCTTTGTCAGGAACGGGACGAGATCGGGGCAGAGTGTCTGCGCGATGAGACGCTGCGCCTTGTAAATGCGGATCGCGCCGTATTCTCCCGCATGGTTCACTTTGAGGATACGGGCAACGGCCTTGCTTGTGTCTGTCATGATGTTATCCCCATCGCTATCCTAAACAAAAAGTCCCTGCTGTTGAAGGCAGGGACTTTTGAAGTCTTTAAGAAAGCGCCGGAAATTACTCGGCGGCTTCGTCTTCCGCGGCGTCATCCTTTTTGGAGGATTTCTTCGCGGCTTTCTTGGCGGCCTTT
>JBDHTU010000055.1:0-8583 GCA_039808805.1 Micavibrio sp. | reverse complement strand
TCGCCGGTATGAAGACGCCCGTCTTTGAGCACGAGCGCGGTTTCTTCCGGTTTGTTCCAGTACCCTTTCATGACCTGCGGCCCGCGCACGCAAAGCTCGCCGCGTTCGCCCACCGGTACCGGCGTCGTTTTATCGTCGGGATTGACGATCTCCACGATCGTGCCCGGGAACGGCAGGCCGATGGAGCCGGGCTTGTTCTCCCCCACCAGCGGGTTGGCGGAGACGACCGGCGACGCCTCCGTCAGGCCGTAGCCTTCGACCACGACGCAGCCGGTGTTGCGTTCGAACGTTTTCTTAACCTCCACCGGAAGCGGCGCGCCGCCGGAAATACAGGCCTTCAATGAGCCGATATTGTATTTATCCAGCTTCTTGCAATTGTTAATGGCATTGTAGATCGCGGGAACTGCCGGGAAATATTGCGGCTTTTTCTTGTGGATCAGCTTCATCGTCTGTTCCAGTTCGAAGCGCGGCAGGGCGACGATCTCCAGCGCGCTCCTGACCGAAAAATTCATCACCGTCGTCATTGCAAAAACATGGAAGAACGGCAGGACGCCCAGCATTTTATCCTCGCCGGGGCGCACGCCTTTCAGCCACAATGCGCATTGTTCCGTGTTCGCCACGATGTTCCGGTGGGTCAGCATCGCGCCCTTGGGCGTGCCCGTCGTGCCGCCGGTATATTGCAGCAACGCCACATCATTGACGGGGTCGATGGCGACGGGCTTCGGACTCATATCATGGTCGATCAGGTCGTGATACCAGCTGACATTGCCCTCGTTCTCGACCTTGGCCAGATCTTTTTTCTTCAATAGCGGGAAAAGGATGTTCTTCGGAAACGGCAGGATGTCGGTAAAGCTGCATACGATCAAATGTTCGAGACACGTCGCACCGAACATGTTTTTCATTTTTCCGTACAGCAACTCCAGATCCGCCGTGATCATCGTATCGGTCCGGGAATCGTTGATCTGGTGGATCAGTTCGCGTTCCGAATAAAGCGGGTTGTAGTTGACCGCCGTGGCGCCCGTGCGCATGACGGCATAATAGGCGATCACAAAGTAAGGGGAATTCGGCAGGAACAGGCCGACGGTGCGGCCTTTTCCTATGCCGCGGTCCTGAAGCGCGCGGGCAAGACGCACGGCATCCTCGTATATCTGCCCCCATGTCATTTTATAGCCGAGGAAATCGAACGCCGGGCGGTCGCCATACTCTTTCGCCGTGTTTTCCAGCATATCGAACACCGGATAGGCGGGTATGGGCGCGTTCCAGTCGATGCCGGCGGGGTAATGCGTTTTGTAAAGCTCCGGCGAAGGAAAAAGCGTCGTCATCAAGGGGCAATCCTCTACGGTGAAAACCTTTGAAATCAAAAGACAAGTTTCATCTGAAACTCTTTTAATTTTACCAGTATTGGTATTGCGGAACCAAACCAAAATCGCATGCATGCGCCAACATTCTGTTTTGCATTACAGCAAATAACAGTTTGCGCTGGATAAGACCCTGTTTTTGATGGTATATAATTTATTAAGAGTTCGCTTTGTACCAATCTTTTTATCCGTGTCCGCTCCGACTTGTTTCTTACAGGGAATTATTCTTTGTCATCGGTTATGAAACCACTTGTGCCTACGACTGAGCCGGAAAGCCCGCCGGTCAAATCCCGGCTGAAATGGTTCAACAGCACGAAGGGCTTTGGCTTTGTCGTGCCGATCGACGATCCCTGTGACGCTTTCATTCACATCACCACGCTTCAGGACGCCGGCATTCACGAACTGGGCGAAGACGCGCTGATCCTTTGCTCCGTTGTAAAAGGCCCCAAAGGCGCGCTGGTAACGTCCGTTACATCCCTGCTCGAACAGGGCCGCGCGCCGGAACCGATCTCCTACCGCCTACCCGGCGAGGAAGGCGAGGATCTGTGCATCATGGAAGGCACCGTGAAATGGTACAAGCCTGACAAGGGATTTGGTTTCATCATTCCCGAAGACGGGCAGAAAGACGTGTTCGTCCATAAAACCTGCCTCGACAAGCACAGCCTGCCGATTCTGATCCCCGGCCAGAAAGTGCGCATGACCGTCCGTACCGTGGCCAAAGGCCGCGAAGTGGCGGATTTCGATCTATTAGACAACGCTTAATTCCAGAATTTCAGACAGAAAAAACCGCCTCGTCCTTCTGGATTCGGCGGTTTTGAGTTTTTCGTCAGTTCGACCCCTGGAAAAGTCTGCCCGGATATCAGCTGCCCGAAGCGTGCTTGATATCGAAATCCGTCGGCGTCCCGGCCTGCTGTTCGAAATCGTCCGCGTTGAGGGTACGGGTGCGGGTCGGAACCTGATAGGCAACGCGGCAATGCTCATCGCAATAGGGAAGGCCCGCGATCGCGTCGCAGCCGCAAAAATTGAAATTTTCTTCCTTGGGGTCGCCCACAGGCCAGCGGCACATGCGCGCATCCAGGTCGATCAGCTTGATGCCCTTGCCCTTGAATTCCGGCAGCTTGACCTGCGGCTTCACCAGGCGCGGCAGGGCGTTTTCCGCCTTTACCTTTTTGGGCGCGTTCTGCTGGATCGGGGACAGACGGGAAGAGAGTTTCAGGCGGTGCGCCTTGCCAATCACGGCGTTGCGGGTGATGCCGTCGCCCAGAACCTTGGCAATTTCCGCGGCGGTTTTCCCCTCGCCCCAGAGCTGCTTCAACAAGGCAACGCGTTCATCGGTCCAACTCATGTCTCACTTCTCCCGATTTTTCTCCGGCGAAAATTCATCCGCTTTTGAACAACCATGATGGCTTTTGAAAGTAAGAAAACGATATCAAGGCCCGGAATCGCGGGCCATGCTTTTCGCGAATCGGGATTCCTTTATCCACATAAATGTCGAGAGGTTTTTTAAAGGCGGAAATACCTAGAATTTATCCGCGCTGGAATCTTCGTTATGGCTCAAGCCCCACAACTTGTAATGTTCTGAATCTTCGCTCCAGTTTTCCCGCACTTTGACGAAGAGTTTCAGATGGACGCGGCAGCCGAAAATTTCTTCCAGTTCCTGCCTCGCCTGCTGGCCGATCTTGCCGATCATCGCGCCGCCCTTGCCAAGGATGATTTTTTTCTGCCCGTCGCGCGCGACGAATACCACCTGGTCGATTTTGACGCTGCCGTCCTCGAACTGTTCCCAGTTTTCCGTTTCCACCGTGATGTCGTACGGGATTTCATCATGCACGCTGCGGAACAGTTTTTCCCGCGTGATTTCGGCGGCGAGCAGGCGCGAGGGCATGTCCGTCATCTGGTCTTCGGGATAATGGAACGGGCCTTCCGGCATCATCCTGGCGACATGCTTCACAATATCGTGCACGCCGTCATTGTTGCGCGCAGACACCATGAACGTCGCATCGAAATCCATCTCCGCGTTCATGGCAACGGCGAGTTCGAGAAGCTTCGGCCGCGCCACTTCGTCGATCTTGTTCAACACGAGAATGTATTTCTTGCCGGTCACGGGCTTGATGCGTTCAAGGATCGTGCGCACAGGGCGGGAAAGCCCCTTGGCGGCGTCCACGACGAATAGGACGGTGTCGGAATCCGACAGCCCTTCCCATGCCGCGGCGACGATAGCCTTTTCCATCCGGTCGTTGCCGGGTTTGAACAGGCCGGGCGTGTCGACGAAAATGATCTGCGCACGGTCTTCAATGACGATACCCAGAACGCGGGTACGGGTAGTTTGCACCTTGCTTGAGACGATGGAGACTTTTTCCCCGACGATGGCATTGATCAGCGTGGACTTCCCCGCGTTGGGCGCGCCGATGATGGCGGCGAAACCGCACTGTGTGGAAGTTCCGCTCATGCGCTTTGCTTCAGGTGAGCGATCATGATCCTGGCCGCTTCCTTTTCCGCCTGGCGGCGGGAAGAGCCGTTGGCCTTGACGGGGTCATAGCCTTTCACCCGCACCTCCACCTCGAATTCCGGCGCATGGTCCGGCCCCGTACGGCCGGAAATTACGTATTCGGGCAACGGCAGACCGCGCGCCTGCACCCATTCCTGCAATTCCGTTTTCGAATCTTGCGGCAATTCGTTGTGAGCAAGGATATACTTGTCCCATAGGCGAATAATGACGGGGCGCACAGCCTCCAGGCCGCCATCAAGAAAAATCGCGCCCAGAAGCGCCTCCATCGCATCGGAGATAATATTTTCATTGTCTGCCCCGCCCGATTGGCGCTCCGCTTCGGACAGGATGACAAAATCGTGGATGTTTACTGAAATCCCGATGGCGGCCAGCATGCGCCCCTGAACCAGCGCCGAATGGCGCTTGGCAAGATTGCCCTCGCTCTCCCCCGGAAACTGTTCGAAGAGCGTGTGCGCCATGACGAGGTTCAGCACCCGGTCGCCGAGGAATTCGATGCGTTCGTAATTGGCCGCACCGACCTTGCTGGAATGGGTCAACGCCTGTTCCATATAGCCCGGATTGCGGAAGCGGTATCCGATCAGTTGTTCCAGTTCAAAGCGCGGATGTTCGGCTGTCATGGGTTTGTTCCGGCCACGGGTTTCAGGCCGTCCTCGTTTTCAGGCGGACGCACCGGCGCGATGCGGTCGAGGATGCGGCTGTACCGTATCGCCCCGAACCATGTCCACGGTTTAAAGATGTTTGCGCTCTCATCGATGGAAAAGAACAGGATTTCCGCGCGTCCCACCAGGTTTTCCTCCGGAACGAAGCCGACCATCTTCTTGACGCGGCTGTCCTGACTGTTGTCGCGGTTGTCACCCATCATGAAATAATGGCCTTCGGGCACGACATATTCCTCGGTGTTGTCGAGTGCCTCGGAATCCGAGACCTCGTAAATCCGGTGCATCACGCCGCCGGGCAGCGTTTCGATATATTCCATCAGGGATTGCTTGCCGCCTTCGGGCGCGTTGACGCGGGCCATGCCCACCGGCTCGCGCCCCACCATATCCCCGTTGATATACAGGCGGCCCTGGCGCACCTGGATACGGTCGCCGGGAAGGCCGACAAGGCGCTTGATGTAATCGATCGACGGGTGGGAGGGCAGCTTGAAGACGATCACGTCCCCGCGCTGCGGTTTTTCTTCCATGATGCGCCCTTCAAAATCGGCGATGCCCAGCGGGAAGGAATAACGGCTGTAGCCGTAGGAAGTCTTGCTGACAAACAGGTAATCCCCGATCTGGAGCGTGGGCAGCATGGAGCCGGAGGGGATGTTGAAAGGCTCAAAGAAAAACGTGCGGATGAACATCGCCAGCAAAACAGCGATCACGGCCGTTTTGAACAACTCCCCCGCGCTTTCTTCCTTATCGTTCAGGGCCTGATCTTTTTGCGGCGCTTTGAGCGCGTTTTGCGAATTGTCACTCACGGGTGCGATATCCTTTTGATCCGATACCCCTTTTAGACCTTATGGCCCCAAATTACCAGAGAGCGGAGAGAGTTTTCCTTAATCTATATCGATCACGACCTGCGCCTGAACCATGGGCGGCTCGTCCGTCAGGGTCAGGTGAATGCGCGGGGTTTTGCCTGCCGGAACCATGGTCATAAGCCGCGCCAGCGCGCCGCCCGTCAGGACGATATCCGGCTTTCCGGCATAGTTGTTGACCACGCCGATATCGCGCATGAAAACCCCGTGGGAAAAGCCCGTGCCCAGCGCTTTCGACACCGCTTCCTTCGCGGCGAAGCGTTTGGCGTAGGTGGCCGCATGGGTCCCCGCCCCGCGACGCCGTTCGGCCTTGGCGATTTCGGCGTCGGTGAAGCAGCGGCGGATAAACCGGTCGCCGAACCGGTCCAGCACTTTTTCCAGCCGGCGGACGTCGAGGATGTCGGAGCCGATGCCGATGATCATTTGGCCTGACCCGTCACTTCAACCGCCTGCGCGTGGACTTTGCTTTCGATCCGCGCCTTGCGGGCCAGCCGCGCGCCCTTGACCATGTAATAGAACGGAAAGTAAAACAGCGGGAACGTGGCGAGCCCCATGATGTAGCCGCCCAAAAGGGTCGGCAGCAGAAATTCCCGGAAATTTTCGCGGATCAGATCCCATGTGACCTCGCCTTCCAGCAGGGTTTTCAAGAATGCGCCGAACGTCTGCGCGCCGTCATCGGGGATGATCAGGTCGCCATGCCCGGTGGCCACGAACAGCGCCTTGCCGACATGGAAGGAAATCAGCATCAGCATCGGCGTCGTCCACGGGTTGCCGAAGGCGGAACCGATGAACGAAGCGATCCAGTTGGATTTCGTCAGCCAGCAAAACAGCGCGCATTGCAAAAGATGCGTGCCGAAGGTCGGCGTCCACGACACGGAGCAACCGAAGGCAAGGCCGAGCGCGACGGAATATTCGCTGTCGGGAATACGAATGGTGCGCTGTTTATAATAATTGGCGACGCGCTTCCAACCCATGCGGGGCCAGATCAGGTTGCGGGCCTTTTCGTAGAAAGATTGCGCGACACGGCGTTTAAAAAGCATGGCTTGGCGATTGGTAATTAGAGGTTAGAAATTGAGGGTAGAATATAGGCTGTTACAGAAAAATCCAACTTTCAATAATCAATCTCCAATCCCTTAACGTCCCCTCGCCCGTTCCACGCTGGAAATCTGCGGCGTCGCCCTCAGCGCGGCGATGATATTGCTCAAATGCCGCGTGTCGTGGACATAGACATCCAGCAGCATGTCCCAGAAATCCATCGTGCGGTTGACGATTTTCAGGTTCGTGATGTTGCCGCCGTTCTTGCCGATGACGGTGGTCAGCGCGGCCAGCGCCCCAGCCTCGTTCGTGATGGTCACATCCAGGCGCCCGACATGCGCCTCCGGCGAATCCGGGCCCTCGCCCCACGACACGTCGATCCAGCGTTCCGGCGTGTCGGCAAAGGTTTCCAGCGTTTCGCAATCGATCGTGTGGATCGTCACGCCCTTGCCCGTCGTCACGATTCCGACGATCCGGTCGCCTGGCAGCGGGTGGCAGCAGCGCGCGAAATGCACCGCCATGCCGGGGATAAGGCCCTTGATCGGCATCGGCTTGCCGTCGCTCGGCCGTTTGGCGTAAGTGACCTTGTCCGGGTCGTTCTCCCGGTTGGCGGAAGGCTGCTCCGTCTTGTGCGCCGGGAAGATCGCCTTGAACACGTCCTTGGCGATGAAATGACCGGAGCCGATATTGGCGAAGATGTCCTCGACATTTTCCACACGCATCTGCTGGACGATGCCGGCGACCGCTTTATCGGTGTAGTCATAGCCTTCCTGGCTGAAAATCTTCTTCAGCATCGCCTGCCCCAGCGTCACGTATTCGTTGCGCTGCTGCTGGCGGATGAAACGGCGAATGTGGGACCGCGCCTTGCCCGTGACGACGAAACGTTCCCATGTCGGGGACGGCGTCTGCGTTTTAGAGGTGATGATCTCCACCTGGTCGCCGTTCTGGAGCTTGGTGTTCAGCGGCGCGATGCGCCCGTTGATTTTCGAGCCCACGCATTTGTCGCCGACGCCGGAATGGACGGCATAGGCGAAATCCACCGGCGTCGCGCCGTTGGGAAGTTCGATCAGGTCGCCTTTCGGGGAGAACACGTAAACCTGATCCGCGAACAGTTCCAGCTTGGTGTTTTCAAGGAATTCCTCCGGTTTGGCTTCGGATTCCATGATCTCCAGCAATTCGCGCAACCAGCGGAATTTCTTCATGTCCGTCAGGTCCGCGCCGTTTGCGCCCTGCTTGTAGGACCAGTGCGCGGCGACGCCGAGATCCGCCTCGTAATGCATGTCGGCGGTCCTGATCTGGATTTCGATGCGCTGGTTTTCGGGGCCGATCACGGTGGTGTGAATGGAGCGGTAGCCGTTCGGCTTCGGCGTGGAGATGAAGTCCTTGAAGCGCCCCGGAACGACCGGGAAGTGGGAATGGATAATGCCGAGCACGTGATAACATTCCTCGACATCGTTCACCACGATGCGGAACGCCATGATGTCGGACAATTGCTCGAAAGCAACGTTCTTCCTCTGCATCTTCTTCCAGATGGAATAGCGCGTCTTTTCGCGGCCCGTGACCTCGGCCTCGATCTTCGCCTCTTTCATCAGGACCTGCAATTCACCGATGATCTTCTTGACGACGTCGCTGCCTTCCTTGCGCAGGAAGGTCTGGCGGGCTGAGATGGATTCCCGCGCTTCGGGGTTGAGGTAGGAAAACGCGAGGTCTTCCAATTCTTCCTTCACCTTGTGCATGCCGATACGTTCGGCCAGCGGGGCATAGATTTCCAGCGTTTCGCGCGCGATGCGGCGCTGCTTGTCGGGACGGTCGAACGCGCCGAGCGTGCGCATGTTGTGCAACCGGTCGGCCAGCTTGACCAGCAGGACGCGAATGTCTTCGGACATGGCCAGCACAAGCTTGCGGAAATTTTCCGCCTGCTTGCCCTCCACCGTCTGGCTTTCGATCTTGGTCAGTTTGGACACGCCGTTGACAAGGTCGGCCACTTCCTTGCCGAACTTCGTCGACAATTCCTTGTAGGTGGCGGGCGTATCTTCCAGCGTATCGTGCAGGATGGCGGTCAGGATCGTCGCCGTGTCCATCTTCATGTCGGCCAGAATGCCGGCGACTTCCAGCGGATGGGTGTAATACGGCTCGCCGCTCGCGCGGGTCTGGCCTTCATGCAT
>JBDHTU010000054.1:0-8589 GCA_039808805.1 Micavibrio sp. | reverse complement strand
CGCCCCTCCTGGGCCAGCCCGTCTTATTAGAACAGACGGAGCACGGATTGTTGCGACTGAGACGCCAGCGACAGGGATGTAACGCCCAACTGCTGTGCCGTCTGCAGAGCGAGGAGGTTTGCACCTTCTTCGTTCAGGTCGGCATCCGTCAGGTCGGAAGCGCCGGCCTTCAGCGTGTTGATCGTCTGCTCCGTGAAGTCACGACGCGTCTGGATGATCGACAAATCGTTCGCGATGGACGAGCCGAATGCTCGGACGCTGTCCAGTGCGTTGCGGACTTCGTTCAGAGACTTCTCGATAGAGCCAGCATCAAGGAAGTCAGCTTTGGAAATTCCAAGGCCTTCAACCGTGAAGTCTCCACCTTCCGTTACCAGCGTGTTGGAACGGTCTTCGTTGAAGAAGGACGTCAGGTTATCGCCGCCGAGGAGGTTAACACCGCGGTAGTTGGCGTCTTCCACGATACCGTCGATCTGGTCACGAAGCTTGTTAAAGTCTTTCGTGTACTGGTCGAGGTTTGCGGAGGAGCCGATAAAGCGGAACTGTTCCGAACCGGCTTGGCCTGCCGTAAGGGCGCCAACGTCAGAAGCTCCCGTACCGAAACCGAAGGTCGTTGAACCAGCCGCCGTACCAAGGAACTCCAGTTCAGCACTGCCAACATTGTCAGCGAAGGTCAGTTCAATACGACCAGTGTCTTCGTTGAAGGAGGCTGTAACTTCATCAGGGCCGTTGTTGTTAATCGTATCAACAACATCCTGAATGGTTTGCGATCCAACGACGTTACCAGCGTTCGTGCGAACGCCATCAACCGTGATAACAATGTCAACAGCGGCCGTGGCACTGCTCAGGTAACCAGCGTTGTCAGCAGCCGTAGCGCTGAACAGGTTGGCGCTTGATTGGTATTTATCGTTAACTGTGTCTGCGCCAGATTCTGCAGAAACAAGTTTACGACCAGCGATTGCCGTACCACCGTTACGTACTGCGGCAACGTTGTTTTCCGATTTGACCGTACCGTCCAAGCCAAGGAACTGGTATCCAGCCGCCGTCAGCGTACCGCCGCTTACGCGAAGTATGCCGCCGTCTTCCTTGGATTCAATTTTCAGACGGCCTTGGCTATCAACAGAGGCTTTAACGTTGTCCGTGAAATCAGAGTTACCAACAGTTGTAACATTGTTGATTTCTGCAGCAAGATCATAAACCGTATCACCGTTGTCAATGCTGAACGTAGCCGTTTGAGCAACGCCCGATGCAACATCTTCGTCAACAAAAGTGATGGTAAATGTTTGACCGTTGGTAATGGCCCCGCCAGAATCTGCGACGAGGTCATCAATTCCAGACAGGTTTTTAGAACCGGTAATCGAGACCAGTCCTTCTGCTGCGTTGATTTCAGCCTGTGCTTCTTCGGCGACGGACTGAGCTTGCGTGACGAGGGTGGTTAGAGCGGTAATACCCTTGTCGGCTTCTTCGATGGTGCGGATCGACTGGCCGATACCGTCCAGCAGACGGGTGAGGTCCGATGCGCGGTTGTTCAGCGATTGTGCCTGGAAGAACGATTGCGGGTTATCCAGAGCAGAGTTGACTTTCTTACCAGTCGCCAGACGGAGCTGGGTACTGTCGATAGAACGCTGCGTGTTCTGGAGGGAGAGAAGGTTGGAGCGCATAGCTGCGCCCAAGACGACATCATTAGCCATTTTAAAATCCTTTCCTAGGGTTGTTTTGGCTCTATTTTTTCGTCGCCCATACTGGACGACATTTTCAATACTATAACATAGTTCTTAACGGGGTGTTAACGGGGAAAACGGCTGGAATCACAACTGGTTAACAATTTTATGCTGAAAAAATCAATATTTTCATAAGGTTGCGTAAGCGGTGTTGATTCGAGCCATGAGCGGCGTTAACCGGATTGCCGGGCCGGTCTATAAAATTTTAAAAAATTTTTTGAAAAAGGCAGGTTATCTAGAAGCGTTTAGACACGACTTTAAGCAAAACACCCCGCCGGGGGAGCGGGGTGTTTAAGGGGGAACGGGGTAAAGGGCGCCTTATCTCAGACGCAGCAGGTCTTCGGTCATCTGGTCGACCGTAGTGATGACCTTGGTGTTGGCCGAGTAGGCACGCTGGGAGATGATCAGCTTCGCGAATTCATCGGCCAGGTCGACGTTGGACATCTCCAGCGTCGAAGGCTCGATGTAACCGGCGCCGCCCGTTCCGGCTTCACGCAGGTTTTCCTCGCCGGATTCATCGGTTTCCGAGTACGCGGTTCCGGACACTTCCTGCAAGCCATTCGGGTTTGAGAAGGTGATCAGCGGGATTTTGTACAGGCGGGAGGTCGCGCCGTTCGAGAAGCGGGCGATCACGAAGCCTTCACGGTCAATGTCTATCCCGGTTCTCAGACCAAGCTCGGCACCGTTCTGGTCCGCGAAGAGGACGGTGAAGTTCCCGGCGAACTGCGAGTGGCGGTCGATATCGACCTCAATCGTCTGCAGGGCAGAGCCGTTGCCCCAGTTGATGGCTGTCAGTTCGATGTCCACGTTGCCGTCAGAGTCAGGCAGCGCGTTGATCGTACCGTCCGGCTGGAAGTTGATAAGACCCGTCGACAGGACATTGTTGTTCGGGTCGATCGCCTTCACCTGCCACCAGCCGCGGGCGTTGTAGTTCGGATCGCCCGGAAGATATTGCAGCGTCGGGAAGGCGCCGGTGCTGAACGGTGGAACATCCCCGGCCGTACCGTTGCTGAAGCCCGTCAGTGGCGGAGTGTTGTAGGTGCCGCCCGTGCCGAAACCAAGCGCCGCCAGCGGGTTGCCTGCTACATCGGCAAGCTGGAGGCTTTCCGTCCCGGCGATAAAGGTGTCGCGCTGGATGACCAGTTCGCCTTCGTTGCCGATAAAGGCTGTCGCACCGGGAAGGTTGTTGTTGATCTCATTGATGATATCGCCGATGGTTTGAACCTCTCCAGCAGCAGCCGGCGCCCCAGTGACGACCGTCAAAACCAGCGGCGTACCGGAGGCGTCGATATCGATGCTGAACTGGTTGCCCGCAACCATGCCAAGGTCCGAAATCAGGTTCGTTGTTGCCGACAGCTGGTTGATTGTCGAATTGGCTGTCGCCTGCGGACCGTAGGTTTTGACGTATTCGAACGTGACCTGTTGGTCGTTACCAAGCGAGTCGTACATCGTGATCGAACGGGAGAAGTCCGGCGGAACCGTTCCGGCGTTGGCGAGCAGGGCATCGGCTTCGCCGCCATTCGTCGAGTCAAGGTTCAGCGCGAGTTCAGCCGTCGTCGTCGGGCGGGTCAAACCGCCGAGGAACGCGACATCCACCGGAACCAGAGAGGTCAAGTCGCCCTGGTTGGAGGGAAGGTGGCCGTTCTGGTCGAGCGGCCAGCCGTACAGGTAGAAGCCCGCCGTGTTGGTCAGGAATCCTTGTTCGTTTTCGGAGAACTGGCCGTTGCGCGTATAGAGATATTCGGTGAGCGAGGAGTTCAACCCGTCGCGTTTGACCGGATAGAAGCCGTTCCCGGAAATCGACGTGTCGGTCGAGGACGAGGATTGTTGAATCGGTCCTTGCTGGTTGACGCGCTGGATGCGGTCAACGGACACGGTACCCGGCGAATATCGCGTCGAGCGGCCTTCGGTCGTGACCAGAGAGTAGAACGCAGCTTCGGACCGTTTAAAGCCTACCGTGTTCACGTTGGCGATGTTGTTGGAGATCATGGCCGTCGCCTGCGACTGGGCGGAAAGGCCGGAAACTCCTGTATATAGTGATCCAAACAAACTCATGGCTGTCTCCTTTTGTAAAACTTAAACTGTTGTGTCTTCTGTTGCGGTGTCTGTTTCTGTGGTGGTCGTTGCCGTCGTTTCCGGTTTCGTTGCGTTGACGATGGAAGAAATCGCCACGGCGCGGTCGCCGACGAGGACGTAGACGACGCCGTTCTGTGTTTCGATCCCGCGGACGTGGCCGGATACGACGGTGGAATTTTCAATCGACTTATCGTTGGCGTCGAGCGCGTCGATCCTGACCGTGTAGGTTCCGGCCTCAACCGGCTGTCCGTTGGTTTGCTTTCCATCCCACGTGAACTTGTTGGTGCCGGTGTTTTTCGGCGCATCGCCCGAGTAGACGAGGTTACCTTCTTCATCGTAGATATTGACCTTGCAGGTCACGGCATCGGTGGCGAGGGCATAGTTGATATCCACCGGCGTGGAGCCGTCATAGTTCATGTCCGCGCTGACATACGAAATATTCATGCCGACATAGCCGAGCGCGACGGTGGAAATGCTGGAGAGTTGCAGCGCCACGAGATTGTCGAGTTTCTGGTTCGCGTTGATCTGCTGTTCGACCTGAGAGAATTGAACAAGCTGGTTCGTGAATTCAGTGGAATCCATCGGGGACAGCGGATCCTGGTTCTGGAGCTGGGTGGTCAGCAGGGTCAGGAATTGCTGGAAATCTTTCGCAAGCTGCACGGAGCTGTTGGTCGTGTTCGCCGCGCTGTTTGCGACCCCGGAAGTTGTAACTGGATTTGTGGTTGCCATGTTAACGCATCCTTATGCGAAAAGGTTGTAGCGGACGTGCCCGGTCGACGGATCGACCTGCCACATCACGCTGGATTGAACGATTTCACCGGCGCCCGCGTCCTGCGCGCCCGATGCACCACCACCAAAATTTCTGTCTTGTGCGCCGTTGTTGCTGTCATCGCGGGCGAATGTGCCGTTGTCCTGCGCCAGTTCGAACGTGATGCCTTCGGCGCCCGGTTCCAGCCCGGCCTGTTGAAGTGCGCGTTCAAGGGCCTGCGCATCGCGCTGGAGCATCATGTAGGTTTCCGCTTTTTCAATCGTCAGGTGGGCTTTGACAGATTTGTCCTTGGCGATTTGCAGGCGGACGCTGACATTGCCCAGTTCCGGCGGATCGAGGCGGATGTTCATCGTCTGGTCGCCGCCGTTGGCCGCAAAGCGCGTGATCTGCGCGGCGACCATGCCGGTGGCGGGGTGGGCCTGTCCGGCGGAAGCGGAGGTGGCAATCACGTTCGCCGCCTGCGCGGTGGCGCCAAGCGTCAACGAGGAGGTCGGCTGCATACCGTATTGCTGGAAGATCGCGGCATCGGCGTCGCCGTTGAACAAATTGACCGGGAAGATCATGTCGCTCTGCGCCGATTTATCGGTGTTCAGCAGGTTGACCATGTGGTCCTTGATGTTCGTCGCCGGTTTTTTCGTGTGGACATCGATGGCGGCATCCGGCGTTTTCGGCGCGGCGGCATCATCGGAGATGGGCAGGCCCTTCATCGTTTTTTCGAAGGAGGCGTCATCGGCGGACGCTTCTTCGCCGCCGACGGTGAGCGCGTTCAGTTGTGCGGCGAGATCATCCGAGGCTTCCGCGCCTTCGGATGTCGCGGCCTCAATCAGGTTAGCTTGTGCCGTTTGTTTGGCGACCGCGCTGCCGGAAAAGGCGACGACTGCCGTTTCAGGCGCGGGCGGGACGAGGCCGCCGACACCGGCGATCAAATCTTCCACCGTGATGTCACGGCCGAGTTTTTTTTCGAGATCTTCGATCTTCTGCGTGACTTCGGCGATTTCGGACGGTTTCAGGCCGAGCGCGATCATCAGCGGCATGGGGATGTTTTCCACCGGCGTGTCTTTCGAAATAACGCCGTTTTCCAACGCCGACAACGATGCCTGCAGCGTGTCCGACTTCGCCTGAAGCTTGCCCAGAATATTGGCGAAGAGGCCTTCCTGTTCCGCGCCTTCGGGCAGCATGGTTTTCAGGTGGTTGATGATCTGGTTCGTGAAATCAAGCTGACCCTGAATTTTCTCCGGCGTCTTGGCGTCCGTGGACAGGAGGAGATTGCCATCCGCATCCACGCTTTGCGAAGCGAGGGCGATTTGCAGGGAAACCAGAGGATTGGCCGCGTTTTTGGCCGCTGGCGCCGTCATCCCGGCATTGACGGAAAGCGTATTCGTTCCGGTGTCCTTTCCGCCTTCGGCGGTAAGGCGGGCGATGATCAGGTCAAAAAAGTTGGCCGCACCGCCAAGACCGGCGGACAAGGCGCCGCTGGTCGATCCGTGCAATGCCTGGGCTTGCGATCCCGCGGCGATCTGGGTGGTGGCGATGGTGGGGCTAACATTACTCATATATATGTCTCTTTCCCTTATGCGCGTTCATCGACGCCGATCAGCGCCTTATTGCCTTTTTGCATCTTGCCGGACGCGCCGTAGGCGAATTGCGTTTGCTTCTCCGCCGATTTGCGGGCCGAACGCATGATGGTTTCACCCAGTTTCCTGGTTGCGCTTTCCATGCGTTTGATCCAGTCGAGGTTTTCAGCCGAGACCTTGGAGAAGTCTGCCTGCAGGCGGGTCAATTGCTCTTTCAGCTTGGCGTCGGCCTTTTTTACCTCGGCGCCGCGTGACATCAGGTTGTTGACGAGAATTTCATAGCGGCGGGCAACCTCGACCTTCTCATCCTGCAGTTCGAGGAAGAGGGCGGTTTTGGCATTCTTCAGCGCCTCGGTTTCCTTCAGCAGGACATCGCGCAGGGCGGTGACGGCAATGATGGTGTGCAGGATCGCGACATTGACATCCGTCGGCGGCGTGTAATGTTTTTCACGGGCTTCGTGCTTTTTGTTAAACATCGCTGTCTCCTGTCAATTCCTTGGATGTTCCATGCATGTTCCGTGCCAGAGCGGGATTGTCGGCGCGGGTCTGCATCTCTATCAACTGTTCTTTCACTTGGTCCGCGATGCCGATGGATTGGACCGAGGTCATGGTCTTGGCGTATTCGTCCCGGATAAAGCCGCGGAACATTTCCTCGCCCTTGCCGCCGCCGAAGGTTTCATCGACCTTCACGGCTTCGAACATCGGTTTCATCATCTCGGACAGGAACATCGCTTCGAAGTCCTGCGCAGTTTCGTTGATGCGTTCCATGTCCATCCCCTTGGGCGGCGATTGGGGAATCGTCGGCTGGGCAAGGAGGGCGGAGTTGAGTTGGAGCGGTTCGAGTTTCATATCGTGCGCCCTTACATCGTTGTGATTTCGGCTTGAAGCGCGCCGGCGGCCTTGATCGCCTGCAGGATCGTGATGACATCGCGCGGGGGAACGCCGAGGCGGTTCAGGCCGGTGACGAGGTCTTCGAGCGTCACGCCGGTTTCGACGACGGCGAGTTTCGCATCGGGCGAGTTGTTGATTTCAAGATCCGTGCGGGGAACCACGACGGTTTCACCCTGTTCGGCAAACGGGTTCGGTTGTGAGACTTGCGGCGTTTCGGTGATGCGCACGGTAAGGTTTGCCTGTGCAATCGCCACGGTGCTGATCTTCACGTCCGAGCCCATGACGATGACGCCGGAGCGTTCATCGATGACGACGCGGGCGACCTGGTCCGGCTCTACCGGCAATTGTTCGATATCGGTGATCAGGTCCACGATGCTGCCCGCATACATATTGGGGCGTTTGAGCACGACGCTGGCGGAGTTTTCAGCGGAAGCGACATTCGCCGCCGTAAATCCGTTGATGGCCTGCGCGATGCGGCGTGAGGTGGTGAAGTCCGGATTGCGCAAAGACAGGCGAATTTCATCAAGGTCTTCGAGGCGGAAATCGATCTGGCGTTCGACGATGGCGCCGCCGGGAATGCGCGCGGCGGTCGGAATATTCTGCGTTACCTGTGCGGCCTGTCCGCCCGCGGCAAAACCGGAAACATTCACCGAGCCTTGGGCCACCGCATAAACTTCGCCATCGGCGGCGAGGAGGGGCGTGACCAGAAGCGTTCCGCCCTGAAGAGATTCAGAATCGCCCAGCGCGGAGATGTTCACATCAATCGTGGAGCCCTGGTTGGTGAACGGCGGCAGGGTCGCGGTGACCATAACGGCGGCGACGTTGCCGGTATTCAAATTCTGGCCGCGGACGTTGACGCCGAGACGTTCCAGCATGGCGATCAGCGATTGTTCGGTGAAGGGCGAGTTGTTGAGCGAGTCGCCCGTGCCGTTCAAACCGACGACGAGACCGTAACCGATCAACTGGTTTTCACGGACGCTTTCAAAATTCACGATGTCCTTGATGCGCGTGGTTTTGGCATCCGCCGGGGAGGCGATGAGGAAGGCCAGCGCCATGCCGAAACCGGCAACCAGCGCGGCATCGAAGAGGCGTCTCAGGCGGTGTTTTATCGAAGCTTTAAACATAATTCTTTCAAATCCCTGCATTACTCCATCCCAAGCCTTGCGAAGTCCGTGCCAGCCTTTGGGGAAGAATTAGCCGTGTTATTTCAGGGAGATGGAACGGACGGGCCAGGGAGGCACCATGGCGACTCGGGCAAAAAATCCCTTGTTCTCCGAGGGCGGCAAATTTTGCCTCTTAATCTCGCCATGATCGGTGGGGTATACTGGAGGGGCAAAGGAGTTCAGCCATGAAAATCGAAGGGCCATCGAAAACCAGCGGCGCGGGCGGGTCTAAAAAGACCGGCAAGGCCGACGCCGACGGCAGTTTCGAAGATTTCATCGCCGCCGCCCCGAAAGGCGCGGCCAGCGCGGCGCCGACGCATCATATCGCCCGTGTCGATGCGCTGCTCAGCGTGCAGGGAGCCGAAAGCCCGACCGAACGCGCGGCCAAAAAACGCATG
>JBDHTU010000053.1:0-8702 GCA_039808805.1 Micavibrio sp. | reverse complement strand
GTCATAGGCACGAAAACCAGCACATACATCAGGACAAGCCCCATCAGGTTTTCCTTGGCAAGATTGTAGGCCACAAGGTAAACGCCCTGCAGTACGATGATGCTGCCGCTCGCGGCGGCGATGCGCCACGCCATGCCGCGGCGATCGACCGCGCCGAGCAGCAGGCAGCACAAAGAAATCACGGTGAACGTAATGGCAAGGAACGGGCTTACGACACGGCGGTGGGCCTCCACCAAAAACTCCCGCATAGTTTTTTCGCTTTTTCTTGTTTGCGCGTCGGGATTCATAAGTTCGTACAGCGTGCGCTCGTCAGGTTCGCGCCAGCGCTGGCGCACAGGGCCGGATTCCGGCAAGTCCAGCGAATAGCGTTCAAAGTCCAGACGGTCGAGCGCGCCGGTCTGGGGATTATATTGCTGGCGTGATCCGTCATAGACCACGACCTGCTGCTTGTCGTCGTCGCTGACGATCACGCCGCGCTTGGCGATGACCGTGACCGGCAATTGATTGCTGGCGCGCGTGTCGTGGATGAGCAACCCTTCCAGTTCGCCGTTATCGCCGCGGCGATGGATATAGACCGTGATGTTTTTTCCGACCGCGTTGAAAATTCCATCACGCAGCAGAAGGCTGGAATATTGCGCCTTGATGCCCACGCGCATCGCCTGCATTTTGGAGACCGATACCGGGGCAATCCAGGATGTAATCAGGAACACGATGGCGGTGATGATCACCGCCAGCAACAGCGCGGGGCGGGACAGGCGCAGCGGCGAAAACCCCGAAGATTTCATCACGACGATTTCGCTGTCCGCGCTCATCCGGTTATAAATGAACACCGTGCCGATCATCAGGGCGATGGGCAGGATGATTTCGAAGAAGCGGGGCAGCGCCAGCAACGTGAGAATAAGAAACGACAATCCCGACGCGCCGGAATTGATGATCAGCTCCAGAAACCGCAACGACTGGGTCAGCATGATGACAGCCGCCAGCGATATGGCCGTGAACAGGGTCGCCAGCAGGATATTTTTCAGAAGGTAGCGGTCAAAAACCATTCGGGTTGCGCGTTGTTGTCTCTGGTCAGGATGCAAAAAAGAATTATGATATCTTCATAACCGCTTCGCGCGCGTTCGTCCATCCAACGCCAACCATCCCAGCCACGAAAGAACGAGTATGCCCGTCTCCGTTTCATTTTCCAAAAAATCCCCCGCCAAAGCCGACACGGCGGTTGTGTTCGCTGATGACAGGGGCCGCCTGCTTTCTTCCGGCGCGGCGCTCGATAAAAAAGCAAGCGGGTTGATCGCCGGGGCCATCGCCGTGCGCGAGGGTTTTAAGGGCCGCCACGGCGATTTACTTTCCGTCTTCCTGCCCAAAGGGGCCGGATTTTCGCAAGTGCTGGTAATAGGGCTGGGCGACCTTTCGAAACTGGATTTGCTCGGCTATGAAAATGCCGGCGGTAAGACGCTTGCCGCACTCAAAAGTATTTCCGCTCAGCAGGTGGCGGTCTTGTTCGACGCACCGCAAGCCAAGGGTGTGAATGCCGGCGACGCCGCGGCCGCGTATGCGTCCGGGTTGCGCCTGCGCGACTATAATTTCGACAAGTACAAACAAGGGAATAAAAAGGGAAAATCCGGGGACGGTAAAAAATCACCCAAATTTTTGTCCGTCACGCTTGTATGCGATGCGCACATGCAGGCTGTAAAGGCGTTCGCTTCGTACGATGCGGTGGCCCAGGGCGTTGCCTTCGCCCGCGATCTGGTCAACGAGGCGCCGAATGCGCTGTATCCTGAAAGCTACGCCGATCTTATTAAAAAGGAACTTGCCCCACTTGGCGTACAGATCGAAATTATTGATGAAAAGAAAATGGCCAAGCTTGGCTTTGGCGCGCACCTCGCTGTCGGCATGGGCTCGATCCGCCCGCCGCGGGTGGTTATCGCCCGCTGGAACGGTACGGGCAAAAAATCCGGCAAGGTCGGTCCGCTGGCGTTCGTCGGCAAGGGCGTGACATTTGATACAGGCGGCATCTCCATCAAGCCTGCCGCCGGTATGGAAGAGATGAAAATGGATATGGGCGGGTCCGCCGCCGTGGTCGGGCTGCTCCGCGCTTTGGCCGTACGCAAGGCAAAGGTGGATGTGGTCGGTATCGTGGGGCTGGCGGAAAACATGCCGTCCGACCGATCGTACAGACCGGGTGACATTGTTACCTCTTTGTCCGGAAAAACCATCGAAGTCCTGAACACCGACGCGGAAGGCCGCCTCGTCCTGTGCGATGCCCTGACCTATGTTCAGAACACGTATAAACCTAGCCTGATCATCGATCTCGCCACCCTGACCGGCGCCATTATGGTCGCGCTCGGCTTTGAATATGCCGGGGCGTTCGTCAATGACGACAAATTGTGGACGCAGCTTGATGCCGCAGCACGCACCAGCGGCGAAAAACTCTGGCGTATGCCGCTCGACGAGGCGTACCGCGACGAAATGAAAAACACCGTGTCCGACCTTAAAAACCTTGGAAACCAGGGGCGTTACGGCGGCGCCTGCTCCGCCGCCGGGTTTCTGGAACATTTTATCGAGGGGAACACACCGTGGGCGCATCTCGATATTGCCGGGACGGCCTGGGGCAAGGCGGACAAGGCGACCGTGCCGAAAGGCGGCTCGGGCTTTGGCGTACGCTTGCTTCACCAGCTTGTCGCTGATAATTATGGCTGATGACCGCCAAGCGTAAACCCATCGAACCTATGGTTCGCCTGACATCCCAGGTGGAAGCGACCATTCTCGGCCCAGCCGCGGAGGACCCGGTCGCGCGCCAATACCTGCCCGACGCGCGCGAGCAAAACCGCCTGCCCGATGAAGATTCCGACCCAATCAGCGATGGCGCCCACAGCCCGGTCAAAGGTCTGGTCCACCGTTATCCCGACCGTGTCCTGTTGAAAATCACGGACACCTGCGCTGTCTATTGCCGTTTTTGTTTCCGCAAAGATATGGTCGGCCAAGGGCAGGGCATACTGTCCCCAGAAGAGATTGCTACTATTGTTGCTTATATAGAGAGATGTCCCCGTGTACGCGAAGTGATCTTAAGCGGGGGTGATCCGCTTACCCTTTCGAATCGGCGAATGGCCGATTTATTCGCCCGCCTGAATGCCATTCCGCATCTGGATATTATACGTCTTCATACGCGTGCACCGCTGGTCAGCCCGGACCGCGTGGATGAAACGTTGATCGATTTGTTCCGACAAAGCAATAAAGCCGTATATATCGTACTTCATGTCAATCACGCGCAGGAAATCAATGCTCCTGTTCAGGCCGCCTTGCGGCGTCTGTCGGCGTCCGGCGCCATACTGCTTTCGCAATCCGTGCTGCTGAAAGATATCAACAACAGCGTCGCCACCCTTGAAGCCCTGTTTCGTACGCTGCTAGCCAACCGGGTAAAGCCTTATTACCTTCATCATCCTGACCTGGCCCCCGGCACCAGTCACTTCCGTGTCTCGATCAAAGAGGGACAGGATATCATGAAACGCCTGCGTGGCCGGGTAACGGGGCTTGCCTATCCAACCTATGTTCTCGACCTTCCCGGCGGGTACGGCAAGATGCCGCTCACCCCGTGCTATGTTGAATCTCTGGCCGACGGCGCGTATAGCATTGAAGATTACCATGGCCGCCATCACGTATACCGGGACATACTATGAGCGAAATCCGTTTCTACCATCTACTGACCCAGGGACTGGAACAGGCATTGCCCGCCATCCTGTCCAAAGCGCTGGCAGGGGGGCGCCGCATCGTCGTGCGTTTTGCCGAGGGCAGGGATGTCCAGCATTTTGACAATCATCTTTGGGTTTACCATCCGGACAGCTTCCTGCCGCACGGCCTTGCCGGTGAGGCCCATGAAAAATTACAGCCGGTCTGCCTCACGACCAAGGCTGAAAATCCCAATAATGCCGATATGCTGGTTCTGTGCAACCAGCATACTGTCCCCGAAAATATAGATGATTTCACCTTGTGCTGCGATTTTCTTGACGGGCAGGACGATGCACAGGTCGAGGCGGGCCGCGCCCGCTGGAAAGCGTACAAAGAAGCCGGGCATAGCATCACGTATTGGCAGCAGACCGAAAGCGGCGGGTGGGAGCAAAAAGCTTAACTGCCCCTCCGGCATAAAGACAAAGAAAAAGGCGCCCCCGGGCGCCTTCGTTATTCATGGCCTATCGTTAATGGCTGACTTTCTGGCCGGGGCTTGTCGCCGGAACGTCGGGCTTGGCGGCATTCTCGTTGGCTTTTGCCGCCTCCGGGGATACAGGCTTGTCACCAACCGCCGCGTCCGTTGACGGCACTTCCGGTGCGCCCTCCGCGGCCGGGACTTCTTTCGGGCCCAGTTCGGCGGTTTCCGCCGCGATCTCGGCATCGGACGGCAGGGCCTTCGGCGCGTCCGCCTGGCTGCGCAGCCAGGCGATCAGCGCGGCGCGGTCCTCCGGCTTTTTCACGCCGGCAAAGCTCATCTTCGTGGCCGGAGCATAGGCTTTCGGTTTCCACAGGAACTTGTTCATCTCGGCATAGGTCCATGTCGTGCCGCCGGTTTCCAGCAGCGCGCCGGAATAGGCGAAGCCCGCGATATGGTCTTTCGGACCGCCGACAACGCCGTACAGGTTCGGGCCGACGCCGTTGGGGCCGCCTTTGGTGAAGGTATGGCAGGCCGCGCAGGCCTTGGCGATTTTCTCCCCCTTGGCGGCATCCGCCGTCGCGATCAGGGCCAGGATCGGGTCCGGACCTGCGGCCGCGGCGGCACCGCCCGCGCCTGCATCTTCCATCGCTTCAACCGTGAAGGCATCCTTTTCCAGCTTGTGGGGGTGCACCAGTTGCTTGGCGACAAAGCCGCCAAGCATCGCGATGATGCCGGCCACAAGAATGGCTGCGAAAATCTTGTTAAATTCCATACCGCCCATAACGGGACCCCTCGGGTTGTGGCAAGGCATGACGCCTTGCAAAAAATGCGGGTTTAAGACTATACCAGTGGTCTTGACCGTGTCGAGGGCCAGACCGACGGTTATACGGTGTAAATTCTGGCCATGGAAAAATCAAGGCCGAGAATGAGCTTAAGCAAGGAAAACTATAAGAAAATTTCGTTTCAGGGCTTCCACGGCGCCTATTCCGATATGGCTTGCCGCGAAATGTTTCCGAAACTGGAAACGGTTCCCTGCAACACGTTTGAAGAAGCGTTCGCCGCCGTGCAAAAGGGCGCGACCGACCTTGCGATGATCCCGATCGACAACACGCTGGCGGGCCGGGTGGCCGACGTTCACCACCTGATGCCCAGAGGCAAGCTGTTCATCATCGGCGAGCATTTCCTGAAAGTCGAACACGCGCTGCTTGGCGTGAAGGGCGCGAAAATATCTGACCTGAAACATGTTCATTCCCATGTCCACGCCCTGCCCCAGTGCCGCAAGGTGATCAAGGAACTGGGCCTGAAATCGCATGTGCATTTCGACACGGCCGGCGCTGCCGCCGAAGTCGCGCAGAAAGGCGACAAGGCGCACGCCGCCATCGCCTCCCGCCTCGCCGCCAAGATTTACGGCCTCGACGTGCTGCGCGCCGATGTGCAGGACGCCGACCACAACACCACGCGGTTCGTCGTGCTTTCGCGCGATTCCGCGCTGCCAGAACGGGACGGCAAAAAAACCTTCATCACCAGCTTCGTGTTCAGCGTGCGCAGTATCCCGGCGGCGCTTTACAAGGCGCTGGGCGGATTCGCCACCAACGGCGTCGATATGATCAAGCTGGAATCCTACGTCCACCCGCAATTCCAGGTGGCGGAATTCTATGCCGAGGTCATCGGCCATCCGGACGAGGCGGCGTTCCAGCGCGCCTTGGAAGAACTGGATTTCTTTGCGGACAACGTGCGCATGCTCGGCACCTATGCCGCCCATCCGTACCGCAGCAAAAAATGACGGCGCTAGACATTGAAACATTTTGCTCTAAGCTAGCGAAAGACAAGTAAAGAAAGAAACAGAGATGATCACCCACGCACAGCTCGCCGCAAAACTTCTCCGGGACGCCGCAGTTTTCTTTCGCACGATCGGCGAGCAGAACCCTCCTCTAAAAGTCCAGATGGAAGAAAATGCCAGCGTGTTCGAGCAGGTCGCAGGGCTGGTGGAAAATGAGCCTGTCGGCGTGATCGACGAAGGTTAAAAAGCTTACGGCGCCTGGGTCAGGAAAAAGCTTGCCGCAAACGCCGCAATGCCGCCGATCACCGCGACCAGCGCCGCAATCATCATCGTGTTGTCCTTGCGGGGTTTACTCTCATAGACTTTCAGAGTCATGTCGATGACGCGGTTCTTTTTCTGATCGAAAAATTTCTTTTTGACTTCGATTTTCTGATATTTCTGCGTTTGGTGCAACGATTCCGCCTCGGTCATCGCGCGCCCCATATCGTCCAGTGTCGAATGTTTTTTCCAGCTGCTGTCGGCCTTCTGCTTGGCTTTGGGCATGTCGAAGGTGTAAATCGTATACTCGATCTGCGCCGCTTGTGCCTGTGTCATGCAATCCCCTTGAAATAAGGACGATTCGTCCCTGATCCCACGGTAACCGGGAAATCGTTAACAGGACCTTAACACTGCAAATATCGCGATATAGCCATGGACAAACGCCTGTTTCCTTGAGATTCGCCGCTGCCGCGGTTACAATCGGATCAGTGATTCCGCACCCCTTTGCGGATACCCCGCCTTGCCCGTTCGGGCTCTCGAATAACACGTATGCTCAAGAAAGACGTATACTATGGCCAGCAAGTACAAAGTAAAACGCACACCGAAAAGCCGCCTCGCCCGCGTTTTTCCTGAATCCATGCAGGCATTCGTCGCCCGCCGGATCGTCGATATCACGGGGATCGTGCTGCTGCTGGGCGGGCTTTTTACCCTGCTTTCCATCGCGTCCTATAACCGTGCAGACCCTTCGCTGAACACGGCCGGCGCGGACGCGGGCGCGGTCCAGAACTGGATGGGTGCGCGCGGCGCCGCGGTGTCCGACCTCCTGTTGCAGACGATCGGCCTTGGCGGTCTGATCATTGCGTTCACCCTGTGCGTCTGGGGCGGCAGCGTCCTCGCCCGGCGCGGCATCGGCCCGCTCTGGCTTCGGTTCGCCGCGATGATCTTTGCCGCCGTGGCAGCGGCGGCGGCCTTTGCCCGCCTGCCTTCCGGCGACTGGCTGGCCCAGCCCCATATGGGCGGCAGCGGCGGGATGAATATTCTGCAAGCCAGCGCCGATCTTGTCGGCTTTTCATTGGCAGCAGGCGGCTGGGCCGTTATCGCCTTCAGCCTGACCTGTGTTGCCTTCGCCATCGGCTTTGCGGAACTGCGCTGGACCTGCATGCTGGTCGCCAACCTCGTAATGGCCGCAGGTTATGCCGTTTATGACGGCGCGGCGGCCTTCGTGGACTGGGTCCGCCATTATGCCGATTCCTCCTACGTCCCGGAAAAGAAAGCCAAGCGCAAGCCGATCATTCCGCCGATGGAAAGCGATGAGGATGACGCAGAGTACGTGCTTGAAAGCGAAAGCGACGAGGACGAAGAGGAAGAAGAATCCGAAGAGGAGGACGAGGAATCCGACGAAGACGCAGAGGATGAAGATGACGAGGACACCGGCAGCGCCGGCGCTATCCGCGTCAACAAACCCAAGGCCGTGCAAAAAGGCAGCGGCAAGCAATCAAAGCAAAAGAAATTCCAACTCTTCGACGGCGGTGAATGGGAACTCCCCACTCTTGATTTGCTGCAGGAACCGGACGCCGCTTCGCAAAGCCAGAAGATCGATGAAAAGGCGCTGCAGATGAACGCAACCCTGCTGCAGGGCGTGTTGAAAGAATACAAGGTTCAGGGCGAGATCGTCGAAATCAATCCCGGCCCGGTCGTTACGCTGTACGAACTTGAGCCTGCGCCGGGCACGCGCACAAACCGCGTTATCGGCCTTGCCGACGATATTGCGCGGTCCATGTCCGCTATTTCCGTACGCGCCGCGTCCGTTCCGGGTCGCAATGTCATCGGTATCGAACTGCCGAACAAGATTCGTCAGACGGTTTATTTGCGCGAAATGCTGTCCAGCCGGGAGTATGAGAAAAGCGCAGCAAAACTCCCCCTCGCCCTTGGCAAGGATATCGGCGGCAAACCCGTTGTCGCAGACCTCGCCCGCATGCCGCACCTTCTTGTTGCCGGAACCACCGGTTCCGGTAAATCGGTCGGGATCAACACGATGATCCTCTCGCTGCTCTACCGCCTGCCGCCGGAAAAATGCCGTTTCATCATGATCGATCCGAAAATGCTCGAACTTTCGGTCTATGACGACATCCCGCATTTGCTCGCCCCCGTGGTGACCGAACCCGGCAAGGCCGTGGTCGCGCTGAAATGGACCGTCAACGAGATGGAAGAGCGCTACCGCGCCATGTCAAAGCTCGGCGTGCGCAACATCGACGGCTACAACCAGCGTCTTGCCGAAGCCCGCAAAAAGGGCGAAGTCCTGATGCGCAAAGTCCAGACCGGCTTCGACCCCGAAACCGGAAAGCCGGTGATGGAAGAACAGCCGCTGGACCTGACCGACCTGCCCTATATCGTCGTGATTGTCGACGAATTCGCGGACCTGATGCTGGTCGCGGGCAAGGATGTCGAAGGGGCGATCCAGCGCCTTGCCCAGATGGCGCGCGCCGCCGGTATCCACCTGATCATGGCGACCCAGCGCCC
>JBDHTU010000052.1:0-8783 GCA_039808805.1 Micavibrio sp. | reverse complement strand
ATTAAGCCGTGGACCCGCAGGCGGCGCTCCGTTTCCGCGGGGCTGGAACGGGAAATGCGGGCCGCGATGCGGGCGCAGGCGGCGTGGCTTCGCGATGTTCACAGGGCCGCTTCCGCACAAAAACGTGGTTTTCCCTGGCAAAAATCCCGCCTTTTCGCCCTTCATGCGCAAGGCCGCGCCGTAACCGCCCGGCTGTCCGCGGTTCTGGGGCTGCTGGTTGTGGTCCGAAATATATTGAACTCTTCTCATCAACCCCCTAACAATCGCGTGATAACGATAAAAAGAGGGACGGCATGATTTTCAAGGATTTGACCAAGGCGGAACTGGAAAAGAACACCTCGTTCGACAGTCATGAAACCGTGCGCCGCTTCCTTCTGGGGCCGGACAGCGAGACGGTCGCCATCGCCGCCGTCCACAACGGCAATCTCGGCCCCGCGCTCGGCGGCTGCCGCTTTTTCCCGTACATAAGCGAAGAAGCCGCGTTGACCGACGTTCTGCGCCTGTCCCGCGGCATGACCTATAAAAACGCCATGGCGGGATTGCCGCTCGGCGGTGGCAAAGCCGTCATCATCGGCGATTTCCGCAAGGACAAGACGGAATCCCTGATGGAAGACATGGGCGAGGCGGTCGAAAGCTTCGACGGCAGATACGTTACGGCAGAGGATTCAGGGACCACGGAAGAAGACATGCTCGCCATGTCGAAGAAAACAGAGCATGTGACCGGCCTGCCGCCCGAATTTTTTCAAGGGAAGGATTTCGGGGAGCTGGGCGGCAACCCGTCGCCGCTGACGGCGCTTGGGGTTTATCGCGGTATTCGCGCCGCCGTGCATCACCGTTACGGCGGCGATACGCTCAGCGGCCTTAAGGTCGCGGTGCAGGGCGTCGGCGCCGTGGGGCTGGGGCTGTGCAAGCTGCTCAAACAGGACGGGGTGGAATTGTTTATCACCGATGTGGACCAACAGCGCCTTTCGGAGGCGAAGGACCTTCTGGGCGCGCACGCGGTGGCGCGGGATGAAATCTATGACATCGAATCCGAAGTGTTCGCGCCGTGCGCCATGGGCGGCGTCCTCAACGACGACACGATCCCGAAACTGAAGGCGCATATCGTCGCCGGGGCGGCGAACAACCAGCTTCTCAAAAGCCATCACGATATCCAGCTTCTCGACCGCAATATCCTGTATGTGCCGGATTACGTGATCAACGCCGGCGGCGTTATCTGCGTGTCTTACGAATATTTCAGGAAGTCCGGCTACAACCCGCTGGATTTTGATATCACCCGTGAAACCATGGTCGCGCATGTCGAACGCATCGGCCAGACGGTGACCGACGTCTTATCGCACGCGACGGCGCACCGGATGGGGACGGGCGAGGCGGCGGACAGACTCGCCGAAGAACGTTTCATGGGCGGAAAGCCGCTCGACACCGTCACTCAAGAACCCCCTGCCAGTTTCGGGCAAGGTGGCGGTAGGACGTTGGTTCAGTAGCGTCGTACAAATCGTACGGCTTGTCGATGGTGGCGGCGTCGTCGCGGCCGATCGGGGCGAATTTCAGGCGCGCCTCGCTGCCTTCGGGAACGAATTTGACGCTGCCCAGCGGGATGGAAAGCTGGATGCCCGCGTACAGGTTGCGGTCCTTGCCGAACACGTCTTTCTCCTTCGCGTCGGTCACGCTCACGCTGCCGGTAAACTTCATGCCGCTGTCGAACCGCATCATCGCGCCCGTTGTGACGCCGATATCGCCGCCGATGAACTTGCCGGCTTTGGAGAACGCGGTTACATCCGTTCCCGGCACGGCGTAATACATGTTCAGGTGGCCGGTGAAGCGCGGCGACGTATCCCAGATGCCGAGCGCGAGCGGCGCGATCGGATCGCGCTTGTAGGCGGCCCAGCCTTCCGCGCCGATGGCGAACGGAGAATCGAACGGCCGGTACAGCACTTCGCCGCCATAGCCTGCGTACATTTCCTCCAGGTATCCCGCCGTGACCGCCATGTGGAAATCCGGCAGCGGCGTGCGCATGAAGGTCAGGAACGCGCGGTCGAGGTTGACGCGGTTCATGGTAAAGGCGGCGGCGTCGCTGCGCGCGGAATCGAGGTTGAGGTCGCGGTATTTGGTCAGGCGGTGGAGATTGTCCGCGATGTTCAGGCGCGCGCTGCTCCCCGTAATCAGGCCGCGCCGCCATTCCTTCCGCTCCTCTATCAAAAGGCTGCTGCGGTAAAGATGCGTGGTGTCTTCTTCACCAAGGCTGAGTTGCAGTTCCGGCGCGAAGGCGATGCGGCGCACGCGTGTCTTCTGCGTAATCGACCTGTTGTCATCCGCGAAGGAAATATCTTGCCAGATTTCCTCCGGGCTTCCGGTTCCCCGCGCCATCGCCTGCTCCAGGTCGCGCCGGGAGAACGTCACGGCCTTGCCGCGCAGGCCCTTTGTAACAGGAATGACAGTAATGGTTTCGATCTCCGGCCCGGCGTTCGCGGCGAGATGGCGCGCTGTGCGGCCGATTTGCAAGGTTGAGGGCTGATAGTCGTTCATATGCACGACGCCGCTGAAATCATGGTCTTTCACGCGGGTTTTGCCCATGTTGATGTTTTCGGTTTCCGCCATTTCGCGGGCCAAGTGCCGCCATGTGGCATCGGAACGCCTGGCATCGAATTTGAAGGCTTCGCTGTCTTTGTAGGATTTCGTCTTGTTCCACCCGAACAGATTGTCCTGAAAGGTCAGCCGCGCCATAACCTTGTCCGCGCCGATCAGCGACATGCCGAACGATACCCAGTCCTTGGGAGAATAGTTGAATCCGACGCTCCACGGCGAGGGCTTCTTGAAATCAAAGGAAGAGGTTTCGCCCGTGTAAGCGTCTGCGTTGAAATCCGCCTTTAACGATAGCCCCTTGACGGGCGTGGTATATTCCACGCCGCCGAAAAAGCCGATCTCGTTTCCTGTGAACCAGTCGGACGGCGAGGCGGCGTCATGGCCGCCATAATCGCGGTCTTCTTCAAAATGTGAAGAAATGCGCGCGAGGGGATTTTTCAGATGACCCGCGCTGCCCAGCCGTCCCCAGGCTGCGCCGAGCGTGAAGTCCCAGTCATACCAGCGTTTGGACAGGGCGAAATATTCGGACGAAAAACGCTTGTGCCCCAGCGCGCCGTTCATGCCGAAGGCGATTTCCGGCATATAGCGGCCTTCTTCCTTCAGGCGCAGTTTCATATCGAGGCCGGGATAGACCATGGAGGGGCGTTCCCCGACCGAGGAGATTTCCATACTTTGGCGCAGGTTGACGTAAAGCGGCTTCGCAATCTGCATGCCCAGGAAAGCATGGTTGTACGGGTCGCTTGTAGACACCCCGGCGCGAAATGTGCCGGGCGCGTCCATGCGCGCGGTGGGGACGGTGTTCAGCCCCTGAATGCCCGTCACCATGGCGGAAGGGGCGGCCGGTTCGGCGCACGCCGTCTTTTCCGCCGCCACAACCGTGCAGAGCAATACAAGGGCATGAGTTTTCAGAGCGCGGAACAAGGCAGGAAATTCACAGGAAGGAAATGAAATCAAACCGTTGCAGTATGTGGTCTATACCACTGTATGTCAAAGCCCATATAAGTATGTTGCCATATTAAAAGCTTTGCGTATCATGAAACTATAAGCTGTATTTATGGATGTATGTAAATTATTATGATATTTTTTGCAAAAAGAGATAAACCCTGTGCGACCTTGCTTGAAGCGATGGAGGAGCCGGCGTTCCTTTTCGCGCCTGACGGCGCTTTTCGTGCGTGCAATCTTCCCGGAGCGGAACTGATCCAGCGTATTTACGGCCGCGAAGACGCACGCGTTACGCAATATGACACGCTTACAAAAGTCCTGCGGTTTAACAGCCGCATGGCCGAAGAGGGTGATTGCGTCCTGTTCGGGGAGACATTGTATGATCTTTCAACCGGCCGGTTTGAGGACGGCATTCTTTTCCGTCTTGTTCCGCGCAGGGAGGACGAGCATTTGCTCCGGCTGTCACACGCGCTCGACCTTCTGCCGTGGGGGTTGATAACGATAAACCGCCGTACGGAAAAACCGACGGTTTTATATTGCAATCAGAAGGCGGCGGACATCCTGCAGGTTTATACGGCCAATATGGTCGGCTTTTCGGTGCCGGATATCCTGCGCGCCTTCGGGCTTTCGGAGGATTACCTGTCGCTTATCGCCGGTTCCGATCAGGCGCATTGCGACCATGAAGCCAAAGGGGAGGGAAAATCCTGCTGGTATCGTTTCCATTTTATCCCATATCAGGCGGGCGATTGCTGTTTCATGGTGATCGAGGACAACACCGAAACGAAAATCCGCGAAGGCCAGTATCTCCAGGCGCAGCGGCTGGAGGCGCTCGGCCAGCTTGCGGGCGGCGTCGCGCATGATTTCAACAATATCCTGTCCATCATCGACGGATATGCCCGCATTGCCAAAAAAACCATTAAAGGGGAATGTGAGGCGCTCAATTATCTCGACCACATCATGCAGGCGGTGCAGCGGGGGTCCGCCCTGACCAGCCAGCTTTTGACCTTCGGACGGCACAAGGTGACGCGGGACAAGGTGATCGATCTTGGCAGGCTGGTACGGGATCAGGAGCCGTTGATCGGCCCGTTGATGGATGCGTCTATCGCGCTGTCCATCAGGACCGAACACGGCGTTCATGTAGAAGCCGCGCAGGACGGGATTTGCCAGATATTGCTGAACCTGTGCATCAACGCGCGCGACGCCATGCCCGATGGCGGCAACATGATTATCGATTGCGGCCGGAGCGACGACGGGCGCGCGAAGATTGAGATCATCGATACGGGATGCGGCATGACGCCGGACGTGAAGGCGAAAATGTTCGACCCGTTTTTCACCACGAAAGACCCCGGAAAAGGGACCGGGCTGGGCCTTTCCATGGTGTATGGAATGGTCAAGGACATGAACGGGGAAATTTTTGTATCGTCAAAACCCGGTAACGGCACGATTTTTACCATCTTGCTGCCGCTGAGCGACAAGGCGCCGGCGGTGCATGAGTTGATCGAGCCGCCGGACGGCAAGATTCATCTGAACGGTTTTACCGCCCTGGTGGCAGAGGATGAGCCGGACCTTCTCAATCTCGTTTCCGGCATGATGGAAGAGATGGGCGCGACGGTCCTGAAGGCATCGAACGGCAGCGAGGCCCTGCTGCTGCAGGAGCAATATGAGGGTGCGATCGATCTTCTCCTGACCGATGTGGTGATGCCGGATGTAAACGGCGTAAAACTTGCGGAACTGTTCGGGGAATGCCGCCCGAATTCAACCGTGATGTTCATGTCGGGTTATCCCGCGAACGGCCAGATGGCGCGCGTGAAATTGCCGGAAGGCGCATTGTTGATGCCCAAACCCGTAGATTTCGAAAAACTGTCAGCCATCGTGAAAAGCGTGGTGAAGGGGCAGAACGACAACCTCAAAGACCGCTGGGAAGCCCTGACCGGCCAGTGGAGATCGGCCTAGTCCGCGCGAAGTTTTCGGATTTGCGTATCCCGGTGGTGGAAGAGCAGGCGCTTTCCGCCCGATTAACTGTGAGCGAATCGCTTCATACGCTTTGAGGAAAACAGAATCACTTTATCCTAATGTAAGGGTAGAGATATGCAGCCAGATTATGATCTTTGCGTCATCGGTGGCGGAATCAACGGGGCAGGCATCGCGCGCGAGGCCGCGGGCCGCGGCCTGTCCGTCATTCTGGTCGAAGCGCAGGACCTGGCGCAGGGAACGTCGTCCGCCAGCACGAAACTGATCCATGGCGGGTTGCGTTATCTCGAACAAGGCGATTTCAAACTTGTCGCGGAATCCTTGCGGGAGCAGGAAATCCTGCTCCGCACCGCGCCGCATCTCGTCGCGCCGCTGGAATTCGTCATGCCGCATGTCGCGGGGTTGCGCCCGCGGTGGATGATCTCGTTTGGATTGTGGTTGTATGACCGGATCGGCGGGCGGCGCAACCTGCCGAAATCAAGCGCCGTCAGCCTCCACGATTCTTTTCTGGGCGAGCCTTTGATGGAATCCTGCCGTGACGGGTTCAAATACGCCGATTGCTGGACGGACGATGCGCGGCTGGTAATGCTGAACGCAATGGACGCCAAGGCGAAAGGCGCCGAGATCATGACGCGCACGGCCTGCATGCAGATCGGCCTGATGCACGGTACGAATGTCTGGTACGTGCGGTTAAAAGATCTGCACAGCGGCGATGAATTCCAGATTTCCGCGCGCATGGTCGTCAACGCGGCGGGGCCGTGGGTGCGCGGCGTTCTCGAAGCCTCATCGCTGACGCGTGAAAACACGCCGGGCATCCGGCTTGTCAAAGGCAGCCATATCGTCGTACCGCGTCTGTATGACGGCGAACATGCGTATATCCTGCAGCAGCCGGACCGCCGCGTGGTATTCGCCATTCCGTATGAAGGCGATTACACGCTGATCGGCACGACGGACGAACCGTTCGACGGCGATGCGCTCAAGCCTTCCATCTCGCAGGCCGAGCGCGATTATCTATGCGATGCGGTCAACCGCTTCTTCGGTGAGAAGATCGCACCGGAGGATATCGCCTGGACATATAGCGGCGTGCGGGCTTTGTTCGACGACGGGCAGGGCAGGGCGCAGGAAATATCGCGCGATTACAGGCTGGATCTGGATACATCGCGCGGCGCGCCGCTCCTGTCCGTGTTCGGCGGGAAGCTCACCACCTATCGCCACCTGGCGCAAAAGGCGGTGGACAAGGTGACGGGGACAAAGAAAAATTCAGGGTGGACGGCGAAGGCGGCGCTTCCCGGCGGCGATCTTCCCTGCGCCTTGCCGCAATATACCGCCGCGCAGGTGAAGAAATACGATTTCCTGCCTTCCGAACTGGTGACACGGTATGCCCGCGCCTACGGCACGCGCATGGATGTTCTTTTAAACGGTGTCGACAGCATTCGCGCACTGGGGCGGGATTTCGGCGGCGGCCTTTATGAGGTTGAAGTTCTATACCTGATCCGCCACGAGTTCGCGCAGACGGCCGAAGATATATTATGGCGCCGCACCAAGCTTGGCCTGCGCGCCGAAAAGAAAACGGCGCTTGCGCTCGAAGCCGCGATGCCGGATTATCTCAAGGCACGAAAAGAAGCTTCGTAACATGAAAGACAAAAACGCCGTTCTTCTTGCCATCGATCAGGGCACGACCAGTTCGCGCGCGATGCTGTTCAGCGCGGCGGGCGAAGTTCTCGGCATTCGCCAGAAAGAATTGAAGCTCTACACGCCGGAAAACGGCTGGGTGGAACAAAATCCCGAAGATATCTGGAACGACACGCTGTGGTGTATCCGCACGCTGATGCGCGAAAGCCCGCAGGCGAGCCGCATCGCCGCCATCGGCATCACCAACCAGCGGGAAACCACCATCGTGTGGGACCGCAAAAGCGGAAAACCGGTTTACAACGCCATCGTCTGGCAGGACCGGCGCACCGCGGATTTGTGCTCGGCCTTGAAACAAAAGGACCTGGAAAAATCCGTTTCCGCGCGCACCGGTCTTTTGCTCGACCCGTATTTTTCGGCAACGAAAATCGCCTGGATCCTTGACAATGTCGAAGGGGCGCGGACCCGCGCGGAAAAAGGGGAACTTGCGTTCGGCACGGTGGATTGCTTTCTTCTCTGGCGTTTGACAGGCGGGCGCGTGCACGCGACGGACGCCACCAACGCATCGCGCACGATGCTGTACAACATCAAGGAAAACCGCTGGGATGACGTTCTTTTGTCCATCTTCAACATTCCGCGGGCGATGCTGCCGGAGGTTAAGGACAATGTCTGCGAATTCGGCAAGACGGATATCTCGCTTCTGGGAAAAAGTTACGTGATCGGCGGCATGGCGGGGGATCAACAGGCCGCGCTGATCGGGCAGGCCTGCTTTGCAGAAGGCATGGTAAAATCGACCTACGGCACGGGATGCTTTGCGCTCATGAATATCGGACGGAAATTCCGCTTCTCCGAGAACCGCCTGCTGACCACCATCGCATACCGCGTGAATGGTGAGACGACTTACGCCATCGAAGGCGCGATCTTCGTGGCGGGCGCGGCGATCCAATGGCTCCGCGATGGGCTGCGCCTGTTCCGTGAAGCGGCGGAAAGCGAAGGGATCGCCACATCCGTCAAAAGCAGCGGCGGGGTTTATTTCGTACCCGCCTTTACCGGGCTTGGCGCGCCGTACTGGCGGCCGGAGGCGCGCGGCGTGATTGCCGGCCTGTCACGCGGCACGAAATCCGCGCACATCGTGCGCGCCGCGCTGGAGGCGCAGGGATACCAGACGCGAGACCTGATGGCGGCGTTCGTGGCCGACGGCGGGCATGACCCGAAAATCATCCGGGCGGACGGCGGACTGGTCGCCAATCATTTCATGTGCCAATTCCTGTCCGACCAGATCGGCAAACCCGTTGAAATTCCGGTGGTGGCGGAAACGACGGCGCTGGGCGCCGCGTTCCTGGCAGGTCTGCATATTGGTCTCTATAAAGATTTTTCAGAGATATCAACCTGCTGGAGCCGCGCGCGGCGCTATGACCCCGCGTTGCCGGAAGCAGAGCGCGAGCGCCTGTATGATGGCTGGAAACACACGATCGGCGGGTTTTTGTCTTAAAAAAGCCGACGCCTGCGGCCGGAGCCGCCTCTTTTAATTGGGGGTGGACAGGCCTGTTTCATTCTTTTATAAGAGCGTCTTACCGAGGTCGCCCAGGTAGCTCAGTCGGTAGAGCAAGGGATTGAAAATCCCTGTGTCGGCGGTTCGATTCCGTCCCTGGGCACCA
>JBDHTU010000051.1:0-8849 GCA_039808805.1 Micavibrio sp. | reverse complement strand
TCCGGCTTCATAGCCGATGACATCCATATGGCCGTTGACCACCAGTTGCGGCGTGTAGCGCGGGCCGGTGCCGATCAGGCGGTTGTAATCGATCTGGCGGCGGGTACAGAAGCTTTTGCCCAGCGAATTCTCCCGCACGCCAAAATAATCGACATGGCAGGACAGGCCGATAATGCTCTGCTGCTGGATCATCTGCCCCATCAGGGCATCCGCAGGCGGGCAGAAAGAACAGCCCTGCGATGTAAACAGTTCGAGAACCACGGGCGGCGGTGCGGCGGGCGCGGCATCCGTTGCCGCGGGCAGCGGCGGCACCTGCGCGAACACCGGGGCCAGCCCCCATACTCCGATCAGCAGCGACAGGCAAAAACAGGCGATCCTCATGACTGGCGGCTCCTTCCCCGAAAAACGTGATGGCGAGAGGCAAACCATAGCAAAGGGCGCCTGCGCACGGAAGCATTGATCGGAAATTCTCCCGAAAAGATGGGGATTTATTGAACGCTTTCCGATGCTGCGCTATAAGCAATCCGTATATCGGGGGACAGCAATGGCAGACCACAGCACATACCGTAAGGACTTTCCCGTTTCGTGGGACGAAATGCACCGCAACGCCAAGGCGCTGGCGTGGAAGCTCCTGGACAAAGGCCCCCTGGAAGGCGGCAAGTGGAAAGGCGTTCTGGCCATCACGCGCGGCGGGCTTGTTCCCGCCTGCATCATGGCGCGCGAACTCGAAGTGCTGGTGATCGAAACCTTTTGCATCTCCACCTATGACGTCAAGGACATGGGCAAATCCAATATCCTGAAAATGCCCGCCGGCGTGGAGGATCAGGGCGAAGGCTGGATCGTGATCGACGACCTGGTGGACACGGGCGGCACGTTCCGCATCATCCGCCAGCATTTCCCGAAGGCGCATTACGGCTGCATCTACGCCAAGCCCAAGGGGCTGGACACGGTCGACACCTTCGTCACCGAGGTTTCCCAGGACACCTGGATCCATTTCCCGTGGGATCTTGAGATCCAGTACGCCCATCCGCTGGCCCGGAAGGATCAGGAAAAGGCTTGATTTGTCAGGCCAAAAGCCGCTATAACCCCTCCCAATGCCCGCGTTCTGGCTTGTATACGGCTGCCTCGATCGCGGATTTATGAACTCTTTCAAGGAGATAGAAATGCCGAAAATGAAGACGAAAAGCAGCGCCAAAAAGCGCTTCTCGGTGACATCATCGGGAAAAGTGAAGTTCAAGCAGGCCTCCAAAGGCCACCGCCTGATGCAAAAACCCAAATCCATGAAGCGTAAAGCCAAGGGCACGGACACGATGGCCCCGGGCGATGCCGCCAAGGTTGTCAAGAGCTTCATGCCGTACTGCCGCGCGTCCAAAACGACGACGAAGGCAAAAACCGCTGAGACGAAAGGAGCCAAATAATGGCACGCGTTAAAGGAGGCCCCCGCGCCCACGCCCGTCACCGCAAGTTCATCAACGCCGTCAAAGGCCAGTACGGACGCCGCCACAGCTGCTTCCGCACGGCCAAGCAGGCCTATGAGAAAGCCGGTCAATACGCCTATATCGGCCGCAAGCAGAAGAAACGCAATTTCCGCTCCCTGTGGATTCAGCGTATCAATGCCGCCGCCCGTATCAATGGCCTGACCTATTCCACGTTCATGAACGGCCTGAAGAAAGCCGGGATCGAACTGGACCGCAAAGTCCTGTCGGAAATCGCGATCCACGATGCCGCCGCCTTTGCCGCCATCGCCAAAACGGCGGGCGAAGCCGTCAAGAAAGCGGCCTGAGCGTAAAGCCGGTCACAATCGATTATAAAGGCCGCCGCAAGGCGGCCTTTTTCTTGACCGGACGCAAGATCAATCGCTTAGAGCGTTAATGTTGGTGGACTAAGTCTACATTTTCAACCGGGTCAATTTCCCGTAATGCCAAATCACTCAGTTCGTTCCGGATTTATTCATGACGGCCAGCCGCCATGAATAAAAAATCCCGCCGGAAAGGCGGGCGCAGTGCGGGCGGTATGGATTTGACTATAGCACAAAAACTGCCGCATAGCCCTGTTTTTTGTTGCTTTGTTTCTCTGTTTTAAATATATGACAAATAAAGAAACACGGAGAATGCTATGTCGCTGCGCAAAATCATGGATGAGATTATCGAACAGGAACCGGATGCGCCTGCTCCGCAAACACCGGATGAGGCAGCGCAACCGCTCGGCCCGCGCGAGGGCTTTGAAGATTTGTTCGAAGAGCTGACCGGCGAGGCGCCGAAGGCACCGGCCGGTAAACCTGCGGACCCTGCCGGCCCGGCTTAAAAACCTTCGATCACGCGGTGGACGCAGGCCGCGCCCCGCGTTAAGAAGAAGGCATGACCCACCTTGCCGTATTCGACTGGAACGGGACGCTGTTCGACGACACGCCCGCCACGCTGATCGCCACCAATGCCTGCCTTGCCTCGTTCGGCGTGCCCGCCATCGACATGCACACGATGCAGGAGACATTCTCCTTCCCCCTGATCCACTTCTACGAACGCATGGGGGTAAGCGCCGACGACTATCTCGCCCGCGCCGAGGAAGAGGGCAATGTCTATCTTGAGGCATATGAACCCGCCGCGGCCGCCTGCCGCGCGATGGACGGCGCGTTCGCACTGCTCGACTGGCTGCGGGACAGGAATGTTCATTGCATGATCCTGTCGAACCACCTGCAATCCTGCCTGAACGGCGATGTCGCGCGGCTGGGTTTTGCCCCGTACATGAAAGCCGTTTCCGGCAACGAGACCAAGGCGACGATCACGCAGGGACTGTCCAAGCAGATAAGGCTGGAGGCGTATATGCAAGAACACGGCTTTGCCCCGGACAAGACCTTTATCATCGGCGATTCCCACGAAGAGCCGGAGCTGGCAAGGCGGCTGGGCATCCTCGGCATCAGCATCTCGGGCGGGCTGCTGTCCGCCGCCCGGCTGGAGAAATACAAGGCCGATTACATCGTAAACCATCTGGACGAGGTTCGCCCGATCCTCGAAAAACGGTGGGGGTTGTAGGCATCGCTGTCGTTGCGAGGCGCAGCCGAAGCAATGACGGAAGCGCGCCCTGGCGTTGAATCTGAGGGCCTTCAAATTATTTGAACCGCAAAGGACACAAAGTTTAAACAAAGTAAGTTTTTTAAAAACCTTGTCTGACTTCGTTTTACTTTGTGGTTCGATCTTTCTTGTGTGATGAGCGGGTTGCTTCTATGGATCCCCGCCCATCGTGTTTTCAACGCCAAGACGCCAAGGCGCAAAGTGTTTTGCGGTTTTTCTTTTTCATTCCTGTGTCCGGCGGTCGAAGATTCATGGATCCTCCGGTCAAGCCGGAGGATGACTATGAGAGAGGTCACGCGTCATCCCTGCCACCTCCGCATTGTCATCCTCACCCCCCATTCGTCCTCCCCGCCCCCCATTTGTCATCCCCGCGAAGGCGGGGATCCGGATGCCCGCATAAAGCGGGCATGACGATAAGTGAATTTCAGCCTAATCCTCCCCATCCCTCGCATCCCGCTCCCCCTTTGTCATCCCCGCGGAGGCGGGGATCCATAGGGCCTTTCCGCTCATCGCGTATTCAACGCCAAGACGCCAAGCGTTTCGCGATTTTCTTTCCCTGTTTGTCCGGCGGTCGAAGATTCATGGATCCTCCGGTCAAGCCGGAGGATGACTATGAGAGAGCCCATCCCCCGCACCCCAGAGCTGATCCGGGATTCATGAAACCTCCCCATCCCTCGCATCCCGGACTTGATCCGGGATCCATGGATCCTGACTTTCGTCAGGATGCGGGCATCTCATCTTTTCCCAGAGGATCGGGCGAAGGGCTTTGCCCCCTCACACCTTCTTGCCGAACTCGTCGACGACGATGAACTCTTTTCCCTCGCGCTTGAGCTTGCGCACGAGGAGGTCGCTGTGCATATTCTCCAGATGGATGGTGGCCTCGCAAACGCCGAGGCCGATCCTTTCCAGCCGGTCCAGCGCGGCCCTGAGCTGCTCGGAAAATCTTTCCTCGTCGAACGGCGGCAGGTTGTCGTTGGTGATGTCGTTGTTGTTGTTGTCCATGGTCTTCCCCTTTGTTTGCGGTCAAAGAAAAACCACCAGCCCAAAGGGACTGGTGGCCGGAAGTTCAAAAGTCGAGTTACCACGACCGCGACGGCCTTTAAGCCGAGGCTCTGGACATGCGCCGCCGCCTCCCGGCCATAGGCCAAGGAAACGGCGTGCTGACGGGCACGCTATCCGGGTAACTCGGGATTTTGAAGTCCCGACCCCGCCTCTCGGCGGTGCATCAACGACTCTATAGGGTTTTGGGGCCAATGCAAGCCGCGCGGCCTTTCTTCGTTATTCCTGCTGTCTCTTTACTGTCATCCCCGCGAAGGCGGGGATCCATAGGGCCTTTCCGCTCATCGCGTATTCAACGCCAAGACGCCAAGGCGCAAAGCGTTTCGTGGTTTTCTTTCCCTGTTCGTCCAGTGATCGAAGCTTCATGGATCCTCCGGTCAAGCCGGAGGATGACTATGAGAGGGGCCATCTCACGCGTCATGCCCGCTTTATGCGGGCATCCGGATCCCCGCCTTCGCGGGGATGACAGTGAAGAGGTAGCGGGGATGACAAAGGGGGGGCGGTAAGGGGCGCAAAAACACTGGAAACTATAGCGTTTTCTGCGCTATAAAAGCCGCCATGACACAGAATATCTCCGCTTTGAAAGACGAACTGACGGCCCAGATCGCGGCCGCAGGCGACCTGCAAAAACTCGAAGAGGCGCGCGTTGCCGCCCTCGGCAAGAAGGGCCGCATCACCGACCTGATGAAAAGCCTCGGCGCGATGGCGCCGGAAGAGCGCAAGGATTTCGGCGCAGCGGTGAACGCCCTGAAAGACGAGGTCGCGGCGCTGATCGAAAAACAGGAATCCGCCCTGAAGGTCCAGGCGATGGCCGAACGGCTGGCCGGGGAAACGGTGGACATCACCCTGCCCATCCGCCCGGAAGCGAAAGGCGCGATCCACCCGATTTCACAGACGATGGAAGAGTTGATCTCCATCTTCGCCTCGATGGGCTTCGTCCTCGACGAAGGCCCGGACATCGAGGACGATTTCCACAATTTCACCGCGCTGAATTTCCCGCCCGGCCACCCGGCGCGCGAGATGCACGACACGTTCTATTTGCCCGACGACCCGGATGAAAAAGGCGAAGCGGCAAAGAAACTGCTGCGCACGCACACCTCCACCGTGCAGATCCGCCATATGATCGGCAAGAAGCCGCCGTTCCGCATGATCTGCATGGGGCGCGTCTACCGGTCCGATTACGACATGACGCACACGCCGGTCTTTCACCAGATCGAGGGCCTCGTCATCGACAAGAACATCAATATGGGCCACCTGAAAGGGTGCCTCACCGATTTCCTGTCCGCGTTTTTCGAAGTGCCGGATCTTCCCGTGCGGCTGCGCCCGTCCTTCTTTCCGTTCACGGAGCCGAGCGCGGAAGTGGATATCGGCTGTTCGCGCAAAAACGGCGAATTCAAGATCGGCGCGGGCGATAGCTGGATGGAAATCCTCGGCTGCGGCATGGTGCATGAAAACGTCCTTAAAAACTGCGGCGTAGACCCGGAAGAATACCAGGGCTTCGCCTTCGGCATGGGGATCGAACGTCTGGCGATGCTCAAATACGGCATCCCGGACCTGCGCACCTTCTTCGAATCCGACACGCGCTGGCTGGGCCATTACGGGTTCGACCCGCTGGACAGGCCAAACCGCGCCACTGGCGGAAAATAAGGCGTACTAACCGAAGAATTTTGTTGCACCCGCGAATTTTCCTTGCATATTATGCATACGAAGCATGCGAGGTATGCAATGAACGCTCACAATCACGATTTTACGGATAACGCGCAAGGCGCCGATGAGAGCCTGGAACAGGCCGCCCGGCGGATTTCGCTGAGCCTCAGGCTGCAATCCGGCCTCGATACCGATACGCTGATTGTCCGCGATGGGGAAAAGACCACGATGGTTTTTGTGGCGGACGATGCGGACCCCCCGACCTTGAAACGATTTTTGTGCGCGGAGATGAGGGAAGCCGCGCGGCCGGGCTGCCGTGAGAGCATGGTTCCGTTCGAACTTCGGGATTATCCAAACACGAACCGGAGAGGCGCCGTAGCGGTTACGGTTTCTGATCAACTCGCCGCGACCCTGATCGCGAAACTGTAACAAAACGCTTGGAATCCTTAAGGTTTTGACGTTACATAACCGTCTTAAACGACGATAGGTTATGTGATGAAATTTACGCTAGGCTGGCTCAAAGAACATCTGGACACGCAGGCAAGCCCCGAAGAAATCGCGGTGAAACTCACCGCGCTCGGGCTGGAACTCGAAAGCATGGAAGACCGTGCCGCAGCCTTCGCGCCGTTCCGCGTGGCCTATGTCGAAAAAGCCGACAAGCATCCCGATGCCGACCGCCTCAAAGTCCTGATCGTCGATACGGGCAAGGAGAAGCTTCAGGTCGTCTGCGGCGCGCCGAACGCGCGGCAGGGGATGAAGGGCATCTTCGCACCGGACGGGTCGTTCATTCCGGGCACGGGCGTGACGCTCAAGAAAGGTGTGATCCGCGGCCAGGAATCCAACGGCATGATGGTGTCCGAACGCGAAATGGGCCTGTCCGAAGACCATGACGGGATTATCGAGGTGGATGAAAGCCTCGCCCTCGGCACGCCGTTCGCGGAAATTTACGGGCTGGACGATATCGTGTTCGACATCGCCGTGACGCCGGACCGCGCCGATTGCGCCGGTATCCGCGGCATTGCGCGCGACCTTGCCGCCGCCGGGCTCGGCACGCTGATCGAACGCGACGAAAAACCGGTCAAAGGCGCCTTTGCGAATCCTGTTTCCGTGAAGATCGAAGACGCCGAAGGCTGCCCGCTGTTCCTCGGACGCTATATCCGCGGCGTGAAAAACGCACCCTCGCCGGAAGCGCTTGCGAACAAGCTGAAAGCCGTGGGCCTGCGCCCGATCTCCGCGCTGGTGGATGTGACGAATTTCTTCTCCATCGATTCCTGCCGCCCGCTGCATGTGTTCGACGCGGACAAGCTGAAAGGCAACATCACCGTGCGCGCCGCGCGCAAGGGAGAGACGCTGGAGGCGCTGAACGACAAGACCTACACGCTGGACGACGGCATGGTCGCGGTCTGCGACGATAGCGGCGTTGTCGGCCTCGGCGGCATCATGGGCGGAACCTCGACCGCCGTCGACGACGGCACAACCAACGTCTACCTCGAATGTGCGTATTTCGACTCGAACCGCACGGCAAAAACGGGCCGCGCGCTGGAAATCATCTCCGATGCCCGTTACCGTTTCGAACGCGGGGTCGATCCCGAATTCACCGTGCCCGCCATCGAACTGGCGACCCGCATGATCATCGATCTATGCGGCGGCGAGCCATCGGATGTTTTCTTCGCCGGGCATATCCCGGACTGGAAGCGCAGCTATGACTTCGATCCCGCCTACACGGAAAAATTGTCGGGCGTGTCTATCGACGAAAAACGCCAGATTGAGATTCTTAAATCCCTCGGCTTTGAAATGAAGGGCAAGACCGCCGCGCCGCCGTCCTGGCGCGCTGATGTGCAAGGCAAGGCCGACCTCGTGGAGGAAGTGATCCGCGTCAACGGCTATGACGCCATTCCCACCCTGCCCCTGCGCAGCGAAAATGCAGTGTCGGGGTCCGCGGAAACGGACAATTGCGCGCGGTCCCGCAAGGCGCGCGCCGCGCTGGCCACACGCGGCCTGCAGGAATGCGTGACATGGTCGTTCATGCAAAAGGATACGGCGGCGCTGTTCGGATCGAACGACAATCCCGCGCTGGCGCTGGTCAACCCGATATCGAGCGAACTCTCGCAAATGCGCCCGAGCATCCTGCCGAACCTGATCGAGGCCGCGCAGAAAAACGCCGACCGCGGATACGCGCATGCCGCGCTGTTCGAAGTCGGCCCCGCCTTCGCCTCCGCCAAAAAAGACGGGCAGAAAACTGTCGCCGCGGGCGTCCGCCATGCGGCAAAGGGACCCCGCCACTGGTCGGGTCCTGATGCATCGCGCGCGGTGGACGCGCTGGACGCCAAGGCGGATGCGATGGCGGCGCTCGAAGCGGCGGGCGCGCCTGTGGCAAACCTGCAGGTCAGCCGCGACGCGCCGTCTTACTACCATCCCGGTCGGTCGGGGTCCTTGCGCCTCGGCGCCAACGTCCTTGCCTATTTCGGGGAAATCCATCCGGCCGTGCTGGACAGAATGGACGTCAAAGGCCCGGTCGCGGCGTTCGAAGCGTTTTTGAACAACGCACCGGCGATGAAAAAACGGGGCAGCGCCAAGCCGCTTCTGGCGCTCTCTCCGTTCCAGCCGGTACAGCGCGATTTCGCTTTCGTCGTCGATGACGCGGTTGAAGCCGAAGCCGTCATCCGCGCCGCGCGCCAGCCGGACAAGATGATCGAGCGGGTGGAGATTTTCGACGTCTACAAGGGCAAGGGCGTCGAGGACGGCAAGAAATCCGTTGCGATCAACGTCATTCTCCAGCCGAAAGACAAAACCCTGTCCGATGCGGAGATCGACTCCATTTCCAAAAAGATCGTCGAAAACGTCGCGGCGAAATGCGGGGCGGCGTTGCGGGGCTAGAAATTGGATATTGGAGATTAGGTATTAAATCCAATTACCAATCTCTAATTTCCAGGCTCCAGACACTTATTACTTCTTCGCCATTTCTTCCGCGAGGATATCCTTGCGGGACAGCTTGCCAATCATGGTTTTCGGCAATGGCTTGTCCCTGAATTCGATCTGCCGCGGCATTTCCATCGGCGATATGCGGGATGACAG
>JBDHTU010000050.1:0-9183 GCA_039808805.1 Micavibrio sp. | reverse complement strand
CGCGGGCGGGCAACGCCTTCGCCGCTGCGCTTTTCCGCGCTGGGCTTACCGCGTTCGAGAACATCCTTGTTTTTGGATGTAATGGCCAACCTAGAGTATTCCTTCCGTCAGACCGCCCATCATGCTGTCCATGCTCATATTCATAACCGTCAAAGCGTAAATGGCAGAACCGAAGGCGAGCGCAAGATAGACACCGGTGAGAGCGAAGGCGAGCCAGACGATCAGAGAGTGTTTGGTTTTTGCCGCCTGTGCCCGCATTTCGGCAATTGATTCCATGATTGTAGCAACTTGGTCGAGGTCCGACAAGCTAGCAAGTTCAAGGCGTTCCGCCCGGCTGAGCGGATTCCGGTCCATCGCGGCGCCCAGCGAAATCCCCCGTTCAAGGTCATGGTTGGTTTCGTCCCAGTAGCGGGAAACGTCCGGCGAGGTGGTGGCCTGCCCGGCTTGCTGCAACGCGTCAGAAATCGGCACAAGGCCACGCAGCATACGGGCGCAGGCCGTCATCGAATCCGAAAAGCCGAGATCGCGCAGGTAAGCGCCGATCAGGGGAATGCGCCGCACGATGCGCGCGGTCGGCCAGTCATTCTTCCCGCGGTTGAGCCAGAAAGAAATGATGGCCCAGATCATGAAACCGCCGATGGCAAAGGCGGAATAAATCAGGATATTCCATGTCAGGTCGAGACTGTTGACGACGCTGTTGTATTTTTCAAGTTCTTCCGGCTTTTCCGGCGCGTTGCCGCGGAACCAGCCGAGAACCATGTCTTTTCCCCAGAACAGGGATTGCAGGATGGTCACGAGGTCAAACCCCAGCCAGCCCATCGTCCCCATGATGGCGCGGGAGTTTTTCTTTTTCTGGGTGATGGAGTGAATGGCGTGCGGAATCCCTTCCGTCAATTTGTTCGCGCGTTCGGACGCCGCGAGGATGGCGATCGTACCCTTGTCGAAGATGTTCAGCGCCTTGAACGCATCGATGACGCCAAGACCGCGCGCCAAGGCTTCGCGCGCCGGCGCCAGAATATTTTGGCGCATCGGATTTGTTTCGGCCTGGATGATCTTCCACAGCGCGACGCCCGGCGATGTGGACATGGAACGGAACATCACACCGCGCAAGAGCTGCACCTGCCACCAGCTTGATCTGGCGAGCAATCTTTCCAGCGGGGAGCGTTCGTGCGGGCGGATGGACAGGACATAGCCGCCCTTCTTTGTGACGGCCGAGCGCACGTCATCTTCCGACGGAAGATAAAACGACTCCAGAGCCTTCTTCGGCCCGGAGGTGCTGTCATAAGCAATCTCGGCAACCCATTGTCTCATCGAAAAAATCCGAAAACGTTACTCTTCAAGGTAGGACAAGGCGGCCTTGGGATCGATCAACCCGCTTTTGACAAGGTCGACAAGACCTTCGCGGCGGGTATGGACGATAACGCCATCCTTGCCGATAATATCATTCACGTTTTTGATTAACGCTTCGTAAACATGGTTCCGCTGCGCCGGGCCAAGCGTGATGAGAATAGCGTCCAGAAGCAGCGTCCGGCCCGAAATCCCCGTGCGGTTGCACAAATCGCAGCCCGTGTTGTTGTGGGTGCGGATCGGCGTTTCGGGCGGCAGGCCCAGCGCGTGGACATCGCTCGCGCGGACCGTGTCCGAAAGCTTTTCATGGTGGGCGCAGCCCTGGCACAGCGTCCTGACAAGGCGTTGGTTCATGATCGCGCGCACCTGCTGCGCCAGCGTGAAGGTGGACGATCTTTCCCGCTCCGCCGGCATCAGGGAGCGCAGGCGTTCGAATGTCTGGAGCGCCGTGTCGGCATGGACGGTGGAAATAACGGTGTGGCCGGATTCCGCCGCGCGGAGCGAAGTTTCAACGGTATCGCTATCGCGCATCTCCCCGATGATGATGTAATCGGGATCGTGACGCATCGCGGCGCGGATCAGGTCCGCGAATTCGCCGCCGTGCATGCCGGGGCGCACCTGCCACTGCGTGGCGTAACGAAGTTCGTATTCGATCGGGTCTTCGATGGTGAGAACGTGTTTGCGGCGACGGTCGATCTGCTGCACACAGGCGTAAAGCGTCGTCGTCTTACCCGAACCCGTCGGCCCGGAGAGCAGGATCAAGCCCCCGCCCCCCTTGATTTCCGGGGAGAGCAGGTTTGCGAGATAATCCCCCACGTCCTGATGGCGGCGGAACAGTTCATCGAAGCCTTTCAAGGCGGCGCGGTCCAGCAGACGCAGCGTGATCTTTTCGCCGTCCTGCGCCTGCGGCCCCGCGGCCACGCGGACGTCGATAGAACGGCCCTGCCAGATGAAACCGAAGCGTCCGTCCTTGGGCGTCACGCGGTCCCCGAAGTTCAGGCCCGCGTCGCGTTTCAGCAATGTCGTCAGACGCGCCATGGCATCGGACGGCAGCAGGTGCATCGGAATCAGGTCGCCGTCGATACGATATTTGATCCAGTTCGGCGAGTCCGGATTGTTGTCCTGGACCAGGTGAATATCGGAGGCCCGCATCTGCAGCGCCTCGGCCAGCATGTCGCGCTGGAACTGGTTGAGCAAAAGGCCGTTGTCCGTGTCGAGCAGCCATTGCGCCAGCGTTTTTTCGCAGCGGTCGGCGGACAGGTCGTGCACCGAACGCAGCGTGTCGAGAAGTTCTGCGCGGTCCCATATTTCAATATCGACCTTGTCGACGCGGAAGCCGGAACGGTTGGCGGTGGAGACCAGCGCATCGATCTGGCGCTGGTTCAAATCGTTCAGCGGCGCGATTTTCAAAACGCCGTCGCGCAGACCGATCAGGTGAATGGACAGCGGCAGCCATGCCTGCACGGGAAGGACGGAGCGAAGCTGGTCCCCCGTCGCGCGGTCGCGGATTCCCTCTTCTTCCTCCAGCTCCGACGGGCCGGTGGCGCCGGCCATGTCGAGAAGCTGTTCGGTCGAACGGGAAACGCCCTGGTCGAAAAACATCGCGCGTTCGCGCTGGACCATATCAAGATAACGCGCGCGGCCTTCGCTCGCACGGGCGCGGCGGCGGTCGGACCAGCGACGGTCTATACCGCCGGGCGGAGGTACATTGTTTTTACGGCGGTCTTCGCCGCGCCTGTCAAGGGAAGCATCCTGCGGGACCTTGCCTTCTGGCGTTCCCGGTGTTTGGGTGTCCTGCTCGCTCATCCTGAACCAACCAGTTACGGTGCCATGGACGTCGCCGTCGCGGAAGTCGCGGAGCTGGATCCACTGCTTGATTGTGTCTCAGTAAGGTTAACAGAAGATAAAGATTTGTCGAACAAGAGGAGAACTTTCTGTTCGCCGCTGCGGAATTCGATGGCGCTGGGGCGCATCGTGATTTCCCACAGAACGCCGCCGATGACCGCCTGCTCGCCGTCGAACACGACGCGGCTGCCGCCGGGACCGGAAATAATGGCGCGGCGCGGAGAATAAGAAGAAATGATGTAGCCATCCAGCGCGCCGCGAACATCGATCTGGGCCATGCGCCGTTGCAGACGCGTGTAATCATCGATATTTTCCTCCTGCGCGGCGGGGGACGGTGCAGGCCTGGATTTTGCCGGAGTTTTCGCCCTGGACGATTTGACCGGTTTCGGCGCATCGTCCGCGGCGGCATCGGAGTCTTCATCCACAGATGCCGGCGGTTTCGCAGACGATTTATCCGCCTTGCTGACCACGGCGGTTTCGCCGGACTGCATGACAATCTCACCATCATCTTCGATATCGGAAAGCGACAGCGGGCGGATATTGCTCATCACCGCGTCCATGCCGGGATCGCCGCTCAGCATGATCGCCTTGCGGTCCTTGTTGATGGCGCGGGCCGCGTTGCCGCGGAGAGGCAGGATCAGGACGCCGCGTGCGCCGGTATGCGCCACCTGCACGTCATCGACGATGTTGCCTTCGCGCACCGGCTCCCACGTCAGGGTCAGCGGGCAGGCCTCAAGCGGCGAAAGAACCGTGCCGGGCATGCAGCCCGTTTTTTCCGCGCGCACGCCGTTTTCGGCATTGGCCATGCGAACGCCCGTCAACGTCAGCGGCACATCGCCCGCGTTGACCAGCGACACGGCGATGGACGAACTTTCGGAAACGCCGGAGCCGAAATCCACCTCTTCCAGCGAGGAAATCAAAAGCCCTTTGCCGGGAACGGCCTGAGGGAAAATTTCCGCCATCTCGGCATCTTCGGGATCGTATTCGCCGGTCAGTTCGACCGTGTTGATTTCCGTGGCGCCGGAATGACGGACGATCAACGTCCCCGTCGACGGGCCGCGCTGGGCCGGGGTCCACGTCACAGACGCGACGCAGGCCGCGCCCGTCTGTAATTCCTTACAATTGGAAGTCACGCTGTAGCCGGACTGGTTGCCCGCCTCAATCGTGATTTCCTGCACAGAAATAGGCTTGGACGTTTTGTTGCGCAGGACGATCGCCTTGACCTGGGAACGGCTTTCTTCGAGATTGCCGAAATCAAGCTTGTTCGGGATCATTTCGATCTCGCTGATCAAATCCTTGCTCTGGTCGCTGGAGGCCGCCACGCGACCGTTGATCGTCGCGGTCAGCAATTTTGCGCGCCCCTCGTGACGCATCAGCATTTCAATGCGGTAGTTGCCGGACTGCAGACCTTTGACCGAAAGCGAAATCGCGCAGACTTCGCCCGGGGCAATCGCATTGGGCACGCACTGGTTTTCACCGATTGCCGCGCTGACATTGGAAGACGGGTACAAATTGATAGCGCCGGTCTTTAGCGGCTTTCCGTCATCATTGCGAAACAGGACAACGACCTGTGCCGTTGCGCCGAGCGCGACTTCACCCGCGTCCACCTTGTCCGCCACCGGTTTGAAATCGCCGCCGGCGCCGCCCGCCTTGCCGCGCGCGCCCGGATCATCGAACGCCGATTGCGCCCGCGCAGCCGCAGGCGCCCCTGCCATGGCAAAGAGCAGAATCAGGGCGGCATATCGAAGGCAAAAGGTTTTGGACATGCTTTTCAGTATAAAATCAAACCTGTGAACAAGGCGTAAGAACAACTCTGATGAATCAGACTATTTTCATCAGTTTATCATGAAAACCGGACAGACAAACAATAAACGGGATATACACAGCTTTATACCCAGCCCTAGTAGGACGGGGTATAATAATCATACGTATCGTAGACGGAGCTGCGGGCGGGCGGTGCCGCCGCCGGGGCCGGGGCCGGATAAACCGGCGCAGCGGACGCTGGAGGGTAGGCCGGTGCGGGTGCGGGATATACCTGAACAGGCGCAGAAACAGGCGCCGCGACGGGCGTTTCCAGAGGATAGGTGTCAACGGAACTGCCGGAAGGCTGCGGCGCATCACCCGCACCCTTCGACACAAATCCCGAGCGCAGGCGCGACGGAGACGGCACCGGCGTTGGCGCGGATGGCGCAAGAATCGGAGTCGGTTTAGGCGCAGCGGGCGGCGCGGACGGCGCACTTTCCCAGGACGGCGTCACCGTGCTGGACGGAACAACCGGCACCGGCGGCGGTAAATCTAAAGGCCGGGCCGGAACAGGGGCAGCCTCAACCTTTGCAGGCGGCATCGATGGCATCGGCTCGGGCGACAATGGTGCGGGCACTCCCGCCGGAATTTGCTCCTGCACCGGGTTGACGACCGGCACCTGTCCAGGATGATAAACATTGCCATGCTCCACAGGCTCGCCCAGTTCTTTGGGTGACGTCACATCGACGCCGGTGCCGGGAAGCTTGTGCTTCTTCATCGCGAAATCGACATAACGCTTGTCGTTGGAGGCCGTGTAAACCACAACGCGCGGGCGCAGCAGGATGACGAGTTCAAGATTTTCCGCCTGCGCCGTGCGGCTGTCCGGCAGGATCGGCTCCATCACGCCGATGCCGCGCTCGTTAAAATTGTCGTTTTCCCGCACAAGGCCCGCGATCAGGACAGAGTCACCGGGACGTACGCGAATTTGCGTGGAAAGCTGGCGTTCGGAGGTCTGCGGCAGCTGGATACGCGTCTGCGTGCTTTCCGCCGTCGGGTCCGTCGGGTCGGACGACGTATCGGAGAACGCGAAATTGTCGATCTGCTTCACATCGGTCAACTCGATATTCACGTTGGCGTAAACGGTCGCCTTGTCCCACGTGCTGCCGATGGTCAGCGTAAAGCCCGTATCAACAGAGTCCGTGTTGACGGAGGTTGTCGCCTGCCCTTCGCTGAGCGTCGTTGCGATCTGCGAGACATAGTTCTGGGTATCGGCCACACGCAGTTCGGCCTTGGAGCCGGACAGAACCGTAATCTGCGGCTGGGAAATCGTTTTGACCGCGCCGAATTGCGACAAAAATTCAAGAAGGTCGCCAGTCTCGCCGTCAAACTCCCCCGAAGCCGTCGGCAGGCCGATGCTGATCGGGTTCGTAAAGTCGGCGCCGACGCTGCCGTCCACGGCAATGCCGGTATTGAATTTGCTGAACTGCGCCAGCTTGAACCAGTCAACCCCCATGGAATTGCCGGAATTGAGCGACACTTCCCAGATATAGGTTTCGAACACGATCATCGCCGTGTTGGCGCGCAGGCGCTGAAAATAACGGGCGGCGATATCGGCCGTTCTTTGCGTGGCGGAATAAACGATGGTGCGGGTCGTCGGATCGACGATCGGTTCCTGCCCAGCACCGGACGAACCGCCCGGATTCAGGATGGCGCCAAGCCCTTCGGCCACGTCATCGAGGAATTCGTCTTCGTCGTCCGACCCGATCGGCGGCAGTGTGACGGTGAATGTTTGCGTATCTTTGACGACGACCGTGCCGTCTTCATAAGAGCAATACAGGTTGGCCAGCGAGCAGACCTGGTGCACCACCTTGCCGAGGTCGCCGCGCAGGTTGGCCACCGTAATGCGGCGCGTGAGGCCTTCCTGCGTTTCGAATGCGAGGGAGATATCGTAATCCGCAAGAATCAATTGAAGGGCGCCGGCCAGCGTTTCGCCGCGCAGCTCGAACGGACCGACCATTTCAGACGGGAAGGAATCGTCCTCCGTCACTTCGGGCACTAGGACATCTTCGCCGAGAGGGAGATACATCACGCTATCGGGGCGCTCGTTGATCGCCTTCTGGCGCGTATCGGCATGGCGCGGCGCAGGAATTTCAACGCTGCGGGAGTCCGGCACATCCACCATGGCGCACGCGGACGTCAGGACCATCGCGGACATCGCCACGACATTCATGATATTTGCGAATAGCTTTTTACGCGCCATCAGTTTCCCTAGCCTCTTCGTTTATAGGCTTCGATGGTTCTGTTTACCGTTTTGACCAGCCTGTCTTTCTGAACGGGCTTGATCATCACGGCGCTGACGCCCCAAATTCCAGCCTGCTCCAGCAGATCGGGATTGTTATCGCCGGTGACCAGAATAACGGGGGTATCTATATCGAGGCCACGGATACTCCGGATAAACTCAAAACCATCCACAGGTTCCATACGCACGTCCACAATCGCAAGCGAGACCGGTTCATGCTTTAGAAATTCCCGCTTTATGAAATCCAGCGCCTGGTCGCCCTGCGACGCTTCGATCACGTCCGCGCCGGTTTCCGCAAGATAGCGAACAAGCTGCATGCGGACGAAGTCGTTGTCCTCAACCACCAGAATTTTATTTTTGTCAGACATCGCTCCGGACGGAACCTTTTGAGGCAAGTGAATCAATGATCCACAAACCGTAGAGGAAGAGTTTTATATAATCAATCCTTCCTTGCAGGCTTTCCACGGAAAGGATTATGATGGCGCAGCACTTTCAAGGTTTTAACACGCGCCTCATGCTCGAAATCCTCCCTCTCCTCCTTATCGCAGCCAGTTGCATCCTGCTGGTAACAATGTCAGCCATCGATTTGAAATACTGGATTTTACCCGATGAATTGAATCTCGCATTGGCGGTTTGCGGCGCGGCGTTTCACATTCTCACGGCCTATACTTATGTCTCTCCCGCGGGCATGGCGCTCGGCGCTGCGGCTGGCGCCGGCTTGTTATATGTCATTCGTTTTTTCGCAAACCGGCATTACGACCGGGACACTCTGGGCCTTGGCGACGTCAAGCTCCTCGGCGCGGCGGGCCTGTGGCTCGGTCTTGACGGCACGCTTCAGGCCATCACGTTCGGCGCGCTCGCCGGATTGCTGCATGGCGTCATTTATGCGGGCTGGATTGCCGCGACCAGGAAAACAAAATTTTCCATCGGCCAACTGTCCATTCCCGCCGGCCCCGGTTTTGCCATCGGCATCATGGGCGCGGGGTGGATTTTGTTCGGGGATTATATCCGCGCGTTTTTAGAAGGATGGACGGCATGAGCAAGGGCGCGCTGGACGGGCTCGTCGTTCTGGATCTTTCCCGCGTTCTTGCAGGCCCCGTCGCCACGCAGATTCTCGGGGACCTGGGCGCAGAGATCATCAAGGTGGAAAAACCCGGTGAAGGCGACGACACACGCCGCTGGGGGCCGCCCTATCTTCAGGACGCGGACGGCAAGAACACGCGCGAGAGCGCCTATTACCTCTCCGCCAACCGCAACAAGAAATCCGTCGCGGTGGATATTTCAAAGCCTGAGGGGCAGAAAATCGTCCACGCGCTGGCGGCGAAGGCGGACGTGCTGATCCACAACTTCAAGCCGGGCGGCCTCGACAAATACGGTCTGGGATATGAGGCGATGCATGAAAAGCATCCGCATCTTATCTATACGGCGATATCCGGGTTCGGACAGACCGGGCCGCTTTCGGCCGAGCCGGGATACGATCTGATGGCGCAGGCGATGGGCGGATTGATGGGCCATACCGGCGCACCGGGCGGAGAACCGATGAAGGCAGGCGTTGCCGTGGTCGACGTAATGACCGGGCTTTACGCCGCCATCGGCACGCTCGCCGCCCTGCACGCCCGCAAAACAACCGGCAAGGGGCAATTGGTCGATCTTGCCCTGCTGGATGTCACGCTGGCGGGCATGACCAACCTTGCGCAATATTATCTCACCTCCGGCGCTGTGCCGCACCGCTTCGGCAACGGGCATGCCAGCATCGTCCCATATCAGGCGTTTGCCGCAAAAGACGGACACATCGTGATCGCCGTCGGCAACGACCACCAGTTCCGTATGCTGGCGAACGCGCTGGGCCGCGCGGACTGGGCGGACGATCCGAATTTCGCACGCAACGATGCGCGCGTGCAAAACCGCGACGTCCTTATCCCCATGATCGAAGACATCCTGAAAACCCG
>JBDHTU010000049.1:0-9215 GCA_039808805.1 Micavibrio sp. | reverse complement strand
CGGGCGATCGAGGCGCTGCCCACCCTTTCCCGCCGCGGCGGCCGGTTGAAAGACATCAAGCTGTTCGATGAATTCGCAGCGCTGAAAGAAATGGAAAAACTCGCCCGCCGCGGCGGGGAAATGGTTTTCGCGGCGGAAAAAGACTATCCGCTTTCGCTTTCCACCATCGAAGATGCGCCGCCCGTGCTTTCCGTTCTGGGCAACAAGCGGCTGCTCAATCTTCCCGCCATCGGCATCGTCGGCGCGCGCAACGCCTCGCTCAACGGCCGCAAATTTGCGGAGAAGCTGGCCAGGGATCTCGGCGCCGGCGGGCAGATGGTGGCCTCCGGCCTCGCTCGCGGTATCGATGCATCCGCCCATGCGGGCGCGCTGGAAACGGGAACAATCGCCGCCGTCGCGGGCGGCGTGGATATCATCTACCCGCAGGAAAACACATCCCTTTACCAGCAAATCAAAAGCGAGGGCTGCATTGTCGCGGAAAGCCCGCTGGGCATGGAGCCGATGGCAAAACATTTCCCCAAGCGCAACCGCATCATCTCCGGCCTGTCTTCCAGCGTCATCGTGGTGGAGGCGACGGTGAAATCCGGCTCCCTCATCACCGCGCGCATGGCCGCCGAACAGGGGCGCGATGTCTATGCCGTGCCCGGCCACCCGTTCGATCCGCGCGCCGCAGGCCCCAACAAGCTGATCCAGGATGGCGCAACACTCGTACAGACGGCCGCAGATATCCTCGATAACATCGCCCAGTTTTCCGCCACCCGGCAGGCGCTGAACGAACCTGCTCAAAGCGCGTGGTCCCCGGCAGATTTAAGCGAGAAGGATGCCGAAGATGTTCGCGAGATTATTTTACAGAATTTATCCACGATGCCCGTTACAGTTGACGAACTGGTGAGAAGCTGTCATCTGACTATCCCTGCCGTGCAGATGGTTTTACTTGAACTGGAGCTGGCAGGCCGCATTCAGCGGCTCCCGGGAAACCGGATTGTACAGCAAAATTAAGGACTTACGTTTTTGACCGCCGACAATCTCGTCATCGTGGAATCGCCCGCCAAAGCCAAGACCATTAATAAGTATCTTGGCGGCGATTACTATGTGCTGGCCTCCTACGGCCATGTCCGCGACCTCGTGGGCAAGGACGGCTCCGTTCTGCCCGATGAAGATTTCGCCATGAAGTGGGAATTGGGCGAGCGCGCGGACAAGAACGTCAAAGAAATCAAGAAGGCGGCAAAGGCCGCCAAGACCGTCTATCTGGCGACCGACCCGGACCGCGAGGGAGAAGCCATATCCTGGCACATCAAAGAAATTTTGAACGACGGCGACCTGATGAAGGGCAAAAGCCTTCAGCGCGTCACGTTCAACGAAATCACCAAAAAGGCGGTGCAGGAGGCGTTCTCCCACGCGCGCAGCCTGGACCAGGATCTGATCGACGCGTATCTTGCGCGCCGCGCACTGGATTATCTTGTCGGTTTCAACCTCTCGCCCGTTTTGTGGCGCAAGCTGCCGGGATCTAAATCCGCAGGCCGCGTACAATCCGTCGCGCTGCGCCTGATCTGCGAGCGCGAAGCCGAGATCGAAAAATTCAAAAGCGAAGAATATTGGAGCCTCGAAGCCCTGCTCCACAGCAAGGACGGCGCGCCCTTCATCGCGCGCCTGACGCACCTTGCCGGCAACAAGCTCGACAAGCTGGACATCACATCCGAGGCGGAAGCGTCCGCCGCCGCCGCGCGCATCAAATCCAAAAGCCTCTTTGTACAGAAGGTCGAAAAGAAACAGGTCCGCCGCAATCCGTATGCGCCGTTCATCACCTCCTCGCTGCAGATCGACGCATCGCGCCAGTTGGGTTTTTCCGCCGCGCAGACGATGCGCCTCGCGCAACAATTATACGAGGCAGGGTTTATCACCTATATGCGTACCGACGGCACCACGCTGTCCGAAGACGCAGTCAAGCAGGCGCGCGACCTGATCAAGAAAGATTACGGCGCGAACTACCTGCCCGACGCGCCGCGCCTGTATAAATCCAAGGCGAAGAACGCGCAGGAAGCGCACGAAGCCATTCGCCCCACCGACTTGTCCGTGAAACCCGGTGAGATCGGCGACGACCAGCAGCGCAGGCTGTACGACCTGATCTGGAAACGCACGATGGCGTCCCAGATGGAAAACGCCGTGCTGGACCAGGTATCCGCCGACATTTCCGACGGCACCACCGATGTCGTCCTGCGCGCCACCGGGTCTACTGTCACGTTCGACGGCTTCCTCGTCCTTTACAATGAGACGAAAGAAGACGACGAGGAAGACGAAGAGAACCGCCGCCTGCCCCCGCTTGCGGAAGGCGATGCGACGAAACTGATGGATGTGCGCCAGAACCAGCATTTCACGCAGCCGCCGCCGCGCTATTCCGAAGCCTCCCTGGTCAAAAAACTCGAAGAGCTTGGCATCGGCCGTCCGTCCACCTACGCCTCCATCCTGCAGGTACTGCGCGACCGCAACTACGTGACGATGGACAAGAAGCGTTTCATCCCCGAAGACCGGGGCCGCCTTGTCACCACCTTCCTGCAGCGATTCTTCACGCGCTATGTCGATTACGATTTCACGGCAAATCTTGAAGAAGAACTCGATGCCATCGCCTCCGGCCACGTGCAGTGGAAAGAAGCGCTGCGCCAGTTCTGGATCGATTTCAATCGTATTATCGAAGAAACCAAGGGCCTCAAAATTTCCGAGGTCATCGACCACCTCGATGAAGAGCTTGGTCCCCACTTCTTCCCGAACGGCGAGGCGGACCGCAAATGCCCCGCCTGCGGCACGGGCCGCCTGTCGCTGAAATTCGGCAAGTTCGGCGCCTTCATCGGGTGCGTCAACTATCCCGAATGCCGCTTTACCAAGCCGCTGGAAATCGCCACGCCGGACGGCGAGGGCGATGAAGCGGCGGCGCTGGCCAATGAGCCCAAAATCCTCGGCGAAGACCCGGCCACGGGCCGCACCGTATCATTGCGCCGCGGCCCTTACGGTCCCTATGTGCAAATCGACCCGCCTGAAGAAAGCAAGGACGAAAAACCCAAACGCCAGGGCATTCCCAAGGGCGTCAATATTGCCGATATGGACCTTGCCGCGGCGCTGAAACTCCTGGCCCTGCCGCGCGATATCGGCCCGCATCCTGAAGACAAGAAAATGATCCAGGCGGGCATCGGCCGTTTCGGCCCTTACCTGAAGCACAATGGCCGCTTTAAATCGCTTAAGAAAGATGACGATGTGATGAGCATCGGCATGAATCGCGCCGTCGAACTTCTGGCCGAGCCCGTGAAAGAAACATGGCGCACGAAAAAGAAAGCCGAAATGCTCGCCAAGAAAGAGGCCGAAAAAGCGCAAAAGGCTGCGGAAAAAGAAGCGAAGAAAGCCGCGGCTAAAAAGAAGCCTGCCGCAAAGAAAAAACCCGCAGCCAAAAAGAAACCGGCTGCGAAGAAATCAAAATAATTACAGTCCCAGCCCGCACTGCACCTTAACTGTGTCTGTAAAATCGTTAACTCTTTCCTTTGGATAACCAGCTGGATTCCATGTGCCGTTCATAAGATCGGCCATAAGCTCCGTTGCCGTCGATGGGTTCTTCAATAAAAACACGTTCTTGTCAGGATCAACAGCATAAATAGCTTCGTATCCTTCCTGTGAGGGGGAATATTTACCCCACGATTGATCTTTTGAAAGCATATCTAAAAATCTTTCCAGGGTAAGCATGGATAGCGATAGTCCACCTCTGGCAAGCCGCCGCGCGCCTTGTTGCAACGGAGGCAAATCCTCTTCAATTTTCATCTCTTCAAGAGAAAGGGAGTTCGACATATAGCTGGCAATAGACAATGTATGAATACGCGGCCCGGTCGTATCCGGAGGTGCGCATTTTATCCTCATAATATTGAATGTCGGTGACAAAGAATCAAAAACGCCTGTCAAAGTGTCTGCGGCATCCGACATTGAATCCATACGTATGATTACTTGATCTGCATCGGCGCTAACTCCGGAAGCAGAGGCAAAAATTAAGGCGGCAGATATGAATGGCTTGATCATGATGATCTAGCGCTAGAGGAATTTTATCATTATGTCAATATTTATGGTAAAGTTACCGCGCCGGGCCGTTGCCCATCTTGTAATAATCCCGGTACCACGCCACGAATTCGCGCAATCCTTTTTCCAGCGGCGTACCCGGCGTAAAGCCCGTGACATCGGACAGCGCTTTCACGTCCGCATAGGTCGAATACACATCGCCCGGCTGCATCGGCAGTTTTTCAATTTTCGCCCCGATGCCGATTTCGGATTCCAGCACGCCGATCATATGCATCAGCTCCGCCGGGTTGTTGTTGCCGATGTTGTAAAGGCGGTACGGCGCTTTGCTCGTCGCGGGGTCCGGATGATCGCCGGACCATTCCGCGTTCGGCGCCGCCGGAATCCGGATCAGCCGCGCAACGCCCTCGACGATATCGTCGATATGCGTAAAATCGCGTTTCATATCCCCGTAGTTGAAAACCTGGATCGGCTTTCCTTCGTAAATAGACTTCGTGAATTTGAAATACGCCATGTCCGGCCGGCCCCAGGACCCATACACGGTGAAAAACCGCAGGCCCGTGCAGGGAATGCCGTACAGATGCGCGTAGGAATGCGCCATCAATTCGTTCGATTTTTTGGTGGCGGCATAGAGGCTCACCGGGTGGTCGACATTGTCGTTGACGGAAAACGGCAGCCTGGTATTCGCGCCATACACGGACGAGGACGAGGCAAACACCAGGTGTTTTACATTGTTGTGGCGGCATGCTTCCAGGATGTTCAGAAATCCGGTCAGGTTGCTGGAAACATAAGCATGCGGGTTTTCGAGGGAATAGCGCACCCCCGCCTGCGCCGCGAGGTTGACGATCGCATCCGGTTTAAACGAAGCGACAAGGCGGGAGATCAAAGCGCCGTCTTCCAGATCCGCCTGTTCGAAGCGGAAATCGGGCAGGGTTTTGAGGTTTGCGAGGCGCGCCTCTTTGAGCGAAACTTCATAATAGCCGTTCAGGTTGTCGAGGCCCAGCACCTCCCGCCCCTCGGCGCAGAGCCTCTGGGTCAGGTGATAGCCGATAAAGCCCGCCGCGCCGGTGACCAGTATTTTTTGCATGGATAGTTGTAACTTTCTTTTCAATAACCCATTGGAATAGCACCAGGAAGGCTTACAATCAATGGCATGAGCAAAGACAAGCCCGCCGCGCCCGACAAGGACGCCATCCTCCGCCTGATAGCGGAAGCTTCCTCCCCCCTTACCAAGCGCGATATCGTACAGGCATTCGGCATTCGCGGCGACGACCGCCGCGATATCAAGGATATGCTGCGCGACCTGGAGGCCGAAGGCGCCATCGTCAAGACCCGCGGACAGGAATACACGGTGCCGAAGGGATTGCCTTCCGTCGCCGTGGTCGAAGTGTATGAGATCGATATCGACGGCGATATGTTCGCCCGGCCGACGGAATGGAACGAAGCCATTCAGGGGCCGGCGCCGAAGGTGGAGATCGTCCCCGACCATAAAAAGGGCCATGTCGGCCTGAAAGAACGCGACCGGGTTCTGGTCGCGCTGCGCCGTTTTTCGGACAAGCTATACGAAGGCAAGGTCATCCGCCGCCTTGACGACCCGCGCGGGCAGGTGATGGGCATGCTGGTCCGCCAGAAAAAGGGATATATCCTTCAACCCGCCAGCAAGCGCGCCAAGCATGATTTCGACGTGGGCGAAGCAGACCTCAATGGTGCGCGCGATGGCGACCTCGTCGTCGGGGAAATCCAGCCCGCGCGCGGCCTGCACCGCAAGAAGGTCCGCATCACGCAGGTGATCGGCCGCCGCGACGACCCGAAGGCGATTTCTTTAATCGCATTGCACGAGGCGGGCTTGAACGAAAAATTCCCGGCCGATGCGATCAAGGAAACCGAGGGCATGACCGTCCCGGACCTGAAAGGCCGGGAAGATCTGCGGTCCTATCCGCTGGTCACTATCGACGGCGCGGATGCGCGCGATTTCGACGACGCCGTGTTTGCGGAAAAAGAAGAAGATGGCGGATACCACCTGATCGTCGCCATTGCGGATGTCGCGCATTACGTGCGCCCCGGCTCCGCGCTGGACAAGGAGGCCTACCGCCGCGGCAATTCGACGTATTTCCCGGACCGGGTCGTGCCGATGCTGCCGGAGGCGCTGTCGAACGATCTCTGTTCCCTGCGTCCGAAAGAAAACCGCGCCTGTATGGCGTTCCATATGCGCATCAACAATTCCGGCGATTTGATGAGTTACAAGATCGTGCGCGGGCTGATGCGGTCCGAAGCGCGCCTGACCTACGACCAGGTGCAGGCAATTCATGATTATAATGTCATCCCGAGCGAAGCCGAGGGATCTCATGAGATTTCTCCGCTTCGCGTTGCTGGCAGCAACGCTACGGTCGAAATGACAGTAAAAAATGATTTGAATGAATTATGGACCCCCATCATCAAACCTCTCTACGAAGCCTATGCCGTTCTGGACAAGGCGCGGCGTCAGCGCGGCGCGCTCGACCTCGACCTGCCCGAACGTAAAATCCTGATCGACGAACACGGCAATATGGTGGGTGTGCGCAACCGCGAACGGTATGACAGCCACAAGCTGATCGAGGAATTCATGATCCTCGCCAACGTCGCGGCGGCGCAGGCATTGGAATCGCGGAAAGGCCCTTGCGTGTACCGCATCCACGACCGGCCTTCGTCGGAAAAGCTCAAAAGCGCGGGCGAGTTTCTGGAATCCTTCGGCCTGTCTCTGCCCAAAGGCAACACAGTCAAACCCGCGCAGATCAACCTGCTGCTGGAAAAGGCGAAGGCATCGCCCTATTCACACCTCGTCTCCGAAGTCATCCTGCGTTCGCAATCGCAGGCCATCTACTCTCCCGAAAATATCGGCCACTTCGGGCTGGCGCTTCAGAAATACGCGCACTTCACCTCCCCGATCCGCCGCTATGCGGATTTGCTTGTCCATCGCTCGCTGATCCGCAGTTTCGATCTCGGCCCCGGCGGGCTTACGGATGAAGAGACCGTCACGCTGGAGGAGCGGTCCGACCATATCTCGCAGACCGAACGCACGTCGGCAGAGGCCGAGCGCAATTCCATCGACCGCTTTACCGCAAAATGGATGGAATCGCGCATCGGCGATGAATTCAAAGGCCGCATCAACGGGGTCACGCGGTTCGGCCTGTTCGTCACGCTCGATGAAAACGGCGCGGACGGGCTGGTGCCGATCCGCACACTGCCGCAGGATTACTATATCCATGATGAACAGCAGCATGCGCTGATCGGACGAAAGTCCGGTATCATCTATCGCCTTGGCGGCGCGTTAACCATTCGGATTGTCGAAGCAGACGGGTTCACAGGCAGTTCGGTGTTCGAAGTCGTCGGGCGCGCGGGCGCGGATCTTGAGGGTATTAAATTCAAAGCGCCTAATAATTCGTTGCACTCACGCAAAAAACGCACTACAGATATGAAATCAAGAGATAGCAGGAACCGCTCCGGCAAGAAAAACTCCGGCAGGAAGGGCGGGAAGAAGAGGCGTTAATTAAGGTGTTTTTGTTTAACATGTAATTTGTTTAGGGGAGTTACTATGGGGGAACGTTTCAACGGAATGGTCAGCAAAAACGTTCCGCTTATTTCTTACGTCACACGACGTATGGTCACCGGCCATAAAAATGAACTCACCAACAGAATAGCGGCAGAACTTGGCGTCAAACTGACAGCCAAACAAAGCGGCCACGCTTTGATGAGCATCAAGGGCGATCCTGCGAAAATAGAAGTTGTCGAAAGCCTTATTCTCGCGCTTGATCAAAAAGCGCAGATTATAGTAGACCGCAACGGATTAAAAACAACAGGAGATGTTCGCAGAGAGCACTGGAATCATCTTCGTGTCGATTTGGACGCACTCCTGGCTCAGGCCCAAGATGCGTTAGCCCGCGGTACAAGCGTGACACCAGACTTCATGGCCAGTGCTCTGCCTGTAGCCAAAGGCCCGGTAAACGACAATCCAATTCCCACGGAAGCCCTGCTCTCTACAGCTGTAGCCACTCCCGTCTTTGATGAAGCTTCGAAAGGAAAGGCGGCATCGCCGCCCGCGCCAAAAATTAAAAAGCGCGTTGCGTTTAAAAACAACGCTGAGTTTCAACCTCTCAACGTATCCCAAGCCCTGACTTATATAGCGGCTCTCGACAATGTATTGGCTGCTGAAGATGGCAAACGTAGCAAGGAATTCGTCAATTCATACGTCTATGCAGGCGGTCCGGCCGGAGGCGGAAAAACCTATACCGCTTTGAAAGCAGCAGCCGATGCCTATCAACAGGGAATGGTGGACGAGATTATCATCATCCGCCCGCCAACAACGGCAGGCAAAGACCCCGGTGCCATGCCCGGCGACAAGAAGAAGAAAAGCGAGCCTTACCTTACAGGCGGTATTGCCAGCAATCTTGAAAAGATCACCGGCCTTACCATGGGAGAACTGGAACAAAAGAAAGTCGTTCGCGGCATTCTTCCGGACTGGGAACGCGGCGAAACATACGGAACAAAAGAATCACCTGTTTTCGTTATTATCGACGAGCCGCAAAACCTGACCGTCCAGCAGGCAGAACTTCTGGTTACACGCCTTGGAGAAGGATCGATCATGCTCTGGTGCGGCGATATCGGCGGCAAACAGAATGACCTTAAGAATCAGGTTCCCGGCTTGGCGCACCTTATCGCCACGCAAGGGGCCGGAAAAATGAACGACGCTGTCTTGAACCGCGCCTCCGCCTTCATTCGGTTTACGGAAGAAGATTCGGCAGCACGAAACAAAATCCTTCCCCATGTCCTGAAGGCATTAAGCAGCCCGCCGGATGCGTATGCCAGCTTGATGCAGACTTTTCAGGAGGCCGGACAGAATCCGAGGCTGACCGCTTCTATCGAAGGCATTCGCCTTTATGCAGTTGATATACTTGAGAAAACCTCGATCATGACTTCAAAACATTATGAAAAAAAGATCAAAAGGGAATTCCCTTTCCTTTTTGGCTTGGTTTTGGAAGGAACCGTCGTGGGCGCGAATGTTACGGTTTTGCGCCCTGAAGGACGGCATATATAGAGTTCTTGACAATCTGCGGGAAATCCGTATTTTGCAGGTCTAATTTCAAGGCAAAGGGCTACAAAAATGGCTAAAAAAGGCGGCGGCGCAACGAAAG
>JBDHTU010000048.1:0-9216 GCA_039808805.1 Micavibrio sp. | reverse complement strand
CATATCAAAAACGCATATCAAACCATTTTTTATGCAAAGCGGTATTTTCTCCGCAAGGAATAACAGAGTTGACATGTCCCCTCATTTATGGCTAAAACCTAGAAGTCTTCTTTAGGAATTTCACGACATTGTCAGTGTTTTGCGGTTTTCCGCTAGGCGCCAAGGCTTTAAAAAGCCTCTGAGCAGCCCCTAGGAAGAAAAATTAATAATTTCCTTTTACACTATTGAAAGACTTAGGACCCTTAGAAACATAGTCGCCTTTTGTCCCTCTCAGGGACTTTTCTTTCCCCCACACGGATTTCCAATGAATTTACAGGAACTTAAAACCCGATCCCCTGCAGAACTCCTGGCTTTTGCCGAGGAACTTGGCATTGAAAACGTCTCCACGATGCGCAAGCAGGATATGATGTTCGCCATTCTCAAGAACCTGGCGGAAGAAGGCGTGCCGATTTCCGGCTCCGGCGTTCTGGAAGTCTTGCAGGACGGGTTCGGTTTCCTGCGCGCGCCGGAAGAAAACTACCTCCCCGGCCCGGATGACATCTATGTATCCCCTTCTCAGGTCCGCCGCTTCGGCCTTAGAACCGGGGACATCGTTGAGGGCGAAATCCGTGCCCCGAAAGATTCCGAGCGTTATTTTGCGCTTTTGAAAGTCGATACGATCAATGGCGAATTACCGGAGAAAATCCGTCACCGCATCAACTTCGACAACCTGACCCCGCTCTATCCTGAGCGGAAGATCAAACTGGAAATAGACGATCCGACGAAAAAGGCCTTCACCCAGCGCGTGATCGAGCTCGTCTCCCCGCTCGGTTTCGGCCAGCGTGCCCTGCTCGTTGCGCCGCCGCGTACCGGTAAGACGGTCATGCTGCAGAACATCGCGTCTTCCATCGCGACAAACCACCCGGATGCGTACCTGATTGTTCTTCTGATTGACGAGCGTCCGGAAGAAGTAACCGACATGGCCCGCTCCGTGCGCGGAGAAGTTATCTCCTCGACCTTCGATGAACCGGCCGCCCGCCACGTACAGGTCGCCGAAATGGTTCTTGAAAAGGCGAAGCGCCTGGTCGAACACAAGCGCGACGTTATCATTCTCCTCGATTCCATTACCCGCCTCGCCCGTGCCTACAACACGGTCGTACCGTCATCCGGCAAGGTTTTGACGGGCGGGGTGGATGCCAACGCGCTTCAGCGCCCGAAGCGTTTCTTCGGGGCGGCGCGCAACATCGAACAGGGCGGCTCGCTCACGATTATCGCCACCGCACTGATCGACACGGGATCGCGTATGGACGAGGTTATCTTCGAGGAATTTAAAGGCACGGGTAACTCCGAAATCGTCATGGAGCGCAAGATCGCCGACAAGCGCGTCTTCCCGGCCATCGACATCCAGAAATCCGGCACCCGGAAAGAAGAACTTCTGGTCGATAAGGACACGCTCCAGAAGATGTGGATCCTGCGCCGCATCCTCAACCCGATGGGCACGGTCGATGCGATGGAGTTCCTGCTGGACAAGATGCGCCAGACGAAGAACAACGACGAGTTCTTCTCAGCCATGAACCAGTAAGGCGCGCCTTACGGCGCAGTGTTCAAGGAGCCGCCCACATCGGCGGCGCTATCCGTGGACATGGTATATATCTCATTTATTTCGGCAGCGCCGAGTGCGCGATTGTAAATTCTCACATCGTCTATGCTGCCGATAAAATGCGTATCGTTTTGCGCGAAGGCGCCGATGGCTGCGTGGTCGGCGGACCCGCCGGACAGACCATGGTTCACCACATCGCTGTCCGCCGCGCCGTTCAGGTATGGGCGGTATGTCGCGCCATTGTAGGTCACCGCGCTTTGATGGAACGTCCCGGTGCTGATCGGGTTGTCGTCTATGGGGACGGACCATGTTTCCGGCGTGAAGAACAAGGCTTCGTTCACATTTCCCACATTCAGCGCTATGTTGCTGCTGTTTATGCCGCGTTTGATGTTTAAAATCCGGTTGTCCAGATCTGCTCCCGAAATGGAGGCTGCATTGAAACTGGCGATCAGCGTCACAGGCGCATTCGCATTCGGCACAAATAAATTGCTTGCGGGAAGGCGAATATAGGTCGTGCCGTCGAAGGTCAGCCCGTCGCCATACTGGCCGGCAACGATATTGGCGTCGCTCAGACCGTTCATCATGGTGCCGTTGTGTTCGTTGGCGGACCGGTCATAGGCGATTGCCCCGTCCATCCATTGCGCGTCCAGCGTCCAGTGGCCGATCAAACCGTCCGTGATAGGCGCGCCGTAATAGATCTGCGGACGCAGCCCTCCCGATGGTGCGGACATGTGCGGCCCGCCCGCCTGTCCCCACCAGTTGTTGCGCGCCATCACCATCGCGCCGTCAAGATCGATGGCCAGATCTTCAAGAGCGTTGCCGGTGAGTATGTTTCGTCCCTTGCTGTCGCCTCCGCCGCCCAAATCCACATCCACCGCTCCTGCGCTGGAGTTGTCGTAGAGGATAATGCCATGCTGGCTGTTGCCGGTGACTTCCGTATCCTGCACATGTCCGCTGACGCTGCCGTCCTGGCGGGCGTAATACCGGATGCCGTTCTTGTTGTTCGTGACGGATGTATTTTCTATGGCTACGTCGGCGCTGCTGCCGGCGCCGCTCGACTCTATGCGGATGCCGTCTTCCTGGCTGCCTTCAACCGTGAGGTTGGACAGGCGGATTCCGGATAAATCGTCTCCGGCGGATGCGGCGACGAATATTCCGTGCCGCGCGGCGTTCTCCAGCTGCAACCCGGTGATATATGTCCGCGATCCTGCGATATTGATGATATCGCTGCCAACCGCATTGTTCGTCACGACGCTGGAGGCCGTGGCCTGTTTCAGGACGATACCGTTGCCGGACGGCGCGCCCGACGACGTGAAAAACCGGCTGCCGTCAAAAAGGAAATCGCTTCCTTCGCCGATGACCATTATGTCGGATTGCGTCAGCGACAGACCCGTGTCAATGCCCGTGCTGGTTCCGTCGCCACGCGCGATGTAAAGGACATCGTAGTCCTGCAAAATGGCTTCCGCCGCCGCGAGCGTGTCGAACGGGCTCTCCAGGCTGCCGTTGCCGCCGGGAGCCGCGCTGTTGTCGACATAAATGACCCTTTGTACGGATCCCGCCGCGTTTTTCACCATGGAAATTTCCGCCGGTTTCGTCTTGGCTTTTTGGCCCGTTACGATATCGATATCCCGCTCCGGGGTTTCATCCAGCCGTGCGCGGATGCTGTTTTCCCTGAAGGACTTTTTGCTGCCGAAAGGGAAGCGGATGGTCGCCTCCAGAAATCCTTGCGATCCGCGCTCGTCGTCCTTTTGGAATCGTGCGCCGATCTGGAAATCCGGTGTGATGTCGGCCGCGATCCGCGTCCGCCAGCCCGATACATCTTCCGACTCGTCTCCCTCGAAATGGTAAACTGCGCCGTAGATGCGCGTGCTGTCCGTGAATCCTTGCGGCAAGGGGAGCCGGTATCCCAGTTCCAGATCCAGGCCGGGCTGCGGCTCCTCGACGATCTGTGAGAACCCGCCGCTGCGATAATAAATTCCCGTGCCTGCAAGAAAAGGATCGGCTGGCGGGGGCGAAAACAATGTGTGCGTTTTCGCATCCGACAAAGGAAGATAGATATTGCTGCGTATGTCCCAGTCGGCGGCGAGGAACTCACCGCCGAGCGTCACCTGGTTGAATCCGGTGCCGAAATCCGTGATGCGGCGGTCGAACCATGCCGCCCCGCCCGCCAGACCTTCCATCCCGGCGAATTGAACAAGACGTCTGTATCCCGCGCCGATATTGAATTCCCGGTTGTCGTGGTCGTCGCCCATCAGGCGGATGTCGGTATAGAAAACGCTGTCGACGCCGATGCTGTCGCGGTCCTGATAAATCGGGATCCAGAATTCGCTCATAAGGATGGATCGTTCGTCCCCGGGCCGCCAGTTCAATTCGGCGCGGCCGACAAGTGCGTCGCCGCTATCGCCAGCCTGTGCCTGCGGTGGAAAAAAAAGTAGGATTGTAAGCGGTATTGCCAGAATCAGGCGCAGACACATACGTACAGTCTAAATTATCTTGTTTCGCACGCAACAACGATCTTTAACCCCCCGATAACATTAGAAATTCCTAAAACTTTAAGGGACATACGGTTTAAATCTGAAACGATACTTATGGACGAGGTTATCTTCGAGGAATTTAAAGGTACGGTAACTCCGAAATCGTCATGGAGCGTAAGATGCGCCTGACGAAGAACAACGACGAGTTCTTCTCAGCCATGAACCAATAATATTTTTATACGTTTATAAAATTCCTGTTGCGGGTAAAAATCGCAATTTTGCCCGCGTATGGGTATGCTTTTATTTTTTTGCTTCAATCGGCCGAAAAATACGGTAAATATTTATTGTATGCGCATACAAAATAGCCAAGAATTTGAGCCGGTCAAAGCGAACCTGAAAGCCGGGAATGCCCTCTTCCTTATTTTGATTGCGGTTGCCCTTTTTGCGGCGCTGACTTTCGTCGTGGTCCAATCGTCCCGTACAGGCGCGGGCAGCACCGATAGAGAGACGTCGAGGCTGGAAGCGTCCAGGATCATGGCCTATGTCAACCAGCTTCGTACGGCGACATTGCGCGTTTCCGCGCGCGGTACGGAAGTACAGGATATCGAGGTAAATGACGGCAACAGCACGGCGTCAATCTGTACCCCGTCTCCGAATTGCATTTTCGGCGCGGAAGGCGGCGGCGCGATTGAAGTTCAACTCAACGCCAACGCAGCGCGGGACCATGACGGAAACACCTGGGCCTATATCCCTTTTTCGGAAGGCAATACGGTTCTGGAAGTCGGAACGGATGCCGCGGAAATACTTCTTCTTCGCTACTTCAATGCAAACCCGACCGGCGAACGTCTTTGCACCGCAATCAACGAGATGCTTTCCATCGCCACATCGCCGATTCCGGTTATCGATGGCTCCAACGCATCGCTTGCAACCTTTCCGGCGACGCCGCGGCAGGGCGCAGGCTGCAGTTACGACGGCGCCAACAACCGCTATGTTTTCTATGCGACTCTCTTAGAAAACTGAGAACAAACACTAAATTCCTCATAGCTAAAATTTTAGAAAACTCTGCGGCAAATCCGAAACGATAGTTGTTGCCGTGCACAGTTTCATCATGGTGTAATGAATATATAGACGGCGCATAACGATAAAAAAATACAGCGCCCGGCGAGTGAACAGGGAAGCGGTGGGTACTATGTGCGTTAAAATATGCGGACATAAAGTCCGTTGGCAAAAACCAATTAAGTTTTTTTCTTTGATCCGGCATCACCTGTGCGTACTGGTTGTGCTCGGTCTATTCGGTATCGTTCCGGCCCATGCAGAGCAAAGCGCCGAACGGCTTTCCGAAATCAAGCCTTCCTCCGGCAGTGCGATGCCGTGCCAGCCCCAGAAAGAAATGTCAGGCACGACAATCAACCAGATCGCACCGGACCGGACCCAGCGCGCGGCTGGTTCTCCTTCAATGTCTCCTGCCATGGCCCTGGCGCTGGCGTTGGGTGTACGGAATGTTTCCGGCCCAATGCAGAAATCCGCCGCGGCCTCGGAAGGCGGCATGGTTTGTAAGACGACGTCCTAGACTGATCATTGTCCCCTTGAGAAGTCTCTAGCGCGGGCCGCCCTGGAAAGAATTTTTCAGGGCGGTCTTCGTTACATGCCAAGGGCGCGGATCACGGCATTGCGCAGTATCTCGTACCAGTAAGGGGAGGATGCATTCGTGTACGCGGAAACTTCCATGGTGATAAGGGTTATGATCGCCGCGCCGGCATAGGCGGCAACGACCATGGTCTGCGCCCGGGGCATCGGCACTTTCTGTCCCGCCCGCATCAAATGGCCCAGCGCCTTGCGCACCGCGCCGGAGGCTGTAAGCTTCACGGCCGCAATCGCGATTGTGCCGCCCAGAAACAGCGGCAATATATCCAGCACGAAATCTATCTTTGGGGTCGGAAGATAGCTTGCGATGATGGCGCGCAGCGGCAGCAGATAATAGGCGGCATTGAGGATGGCGGCCGCACATAGTCCCAGAAACAACCCGATCATCCGCGGCTTGCGCGTGATGCGGGCTGTCGTCTGGTCCGCAAGGCCTGCGATTTTTTCCGCCATGCCGATGGACAGGCCGATATCGTATGTTTTCATCAGATAGGCGACCGTCTTGCGAATATTGGTGCGGCTGGCGGCCAGAAACGCCTGCGCGATCAGGCGGAACCGCGTCGCGTTTTTAATTTTTCCGGCGACATCGCCGATGTCGTTCGCCGCCTCTTCCAGCTCGCGCACGGCCGGGCCCAGGATTTTGTCGAGGACGGGGGGGAATTCCACGATGTCGGACTGGTAGCCGAACAGGCTCGCTTTCACCTCGCGCTTGCCCAGCAGGAAAACGATTTCGCCGTACGGGAATTCCACCTCATACGACGCGCCAAGCGCATTCTCCTTGTCGTCCGCCGTCCGCCCTTTGACCTTGATCTTCTTTTCCGCGGCCAGCAACGGCGCCTGCGTTTCGATCGCGTCCGCAGCGCCCTTGGGAATCGTTTTAGGATCGTATTCGAAATACGTCATGGCCTGTGCGGTGAGGGCAATCGTATGGCTTTTCCATCCCTGCCCGGCGCAGGTCTGGCATTTCATCACGCCCGTCGCGTTGCACATACGGCATCCCATCATGCCGGATCGCTGGCATCCGTCGCAGGGAACATAGCGCTGGCCGTGACACCGGTTGCATTTGTTTCCCTGAAGAAGGCCCGTGGCGCGGCACATCGGGCACGGCATCAACCCGCGGCCCGTGCATTTGATGCAGGTCTCCAGCCGCCGTCCCTGGCATCTCTGGCACGGGGCCTGCGTGCTGCCGTGGCAGGTATGGCAGGCTTCGTGCCATGTGTATTCGCCTTTGAGAAAGTCCAGCGGCACGGCCTGACGGCTCAGGCCGAACCCCTGGTCGGGGCGCGCGAGCAGGACATTGGCGATCTGCGCCTGCGCTGCGGGGTCGCGCATGGCCGTGATCATGGAATGATTGATGGCGCGCATGGCCTCGTCCCGCGAATTGACGAGGTTTCCGGCGACAACCTTGCCCGGCGCGGACCGCTCTGCCATCACCGGCTTTAATTCCAGGTACGTGCCCGCATTCATCGTGTGCTGGGCGATTTTCTGGGAGAGGATGGTGATTTTGTCGCTTTTGATGCCGTTGCCTTTGAAGATCGCCCGAACGTGGGTCAGCGCGGCGTTCGCCAGCGCGCTTTCGTTCGGAAGGGACGGCAGATCAGGATTACTCATGCGATCGACCTAGGGCGCAGCGGCGTCGAAAAAAGGGCTTGGCATCATACCTTTACGGCTTTCCGGGCGAAGTTTTTTCAAGCGTAGCAATCCGGCCCCGGCCTGTCTATCCCTTGCGTCCGCGGATTTTATGGGTAAACTCAAACCCATGGCCATGGAAATCACCGTCACGATCCCTGCCGGGGATGCGATCGCGCTTCAGGAAAGCCGTTTCAAGGCTGCGGCGTTACGATGCAGGCGTTTCCATTTGCAACTCTTGGAAAGAAATAAATGAAAGTCAATTTCGACATCGAATGCACGCCCGAAGAGGCGCGCCGCTTCCTCGGCCTTCCCGATCTTGCCCCGATGCAGGAGCGGATGATGAAAGAACTGGAAGAACGCATGGCTGAAAATCTTCGTGCGCTCGATCCGGAAACGCTGGTCAAGACCTGGATGCCGATGACGATGCAGGGCTGGGGCGACATGCAGAAAATGTTCTGGGGCCAGCTCGGCGTGAATATTCCCGACACGGCGGAATCCAAGGCCAAAAAGAAATAATGTCCACGGATACGATCTACGCGCTGTCCTCCGCGCCCGGCAAGGCGGGTGTGAGCGTGGTCCGCGTCTCCGGTCCCGGCGCGTTTGACTCGTTCAAAACCCTTTCCCGCAAAGCGGAATTTGAACCGCGCCGCGCCCTGTTCGTGACGTTGACGGATCCGGAATCTCAAACGCTGATCGACCGCGCGCTGGCCATCGCTTTCCTTGCCCCCTCTTCTTTTACCGGTGAGAATGTGGTGGAATACCAGCTGCACGGCTCCCCCGCCGTTCTGTCTTCCCTGCTCACCGCCCTCTCCCGCTTTTCCGGCCACCGTTTGGCGGAACCGGGCGAATATACGCGACGCGCTTTCGAGAACGGGAAGCTCGACCTGACAGAAGCCGAAGCGGTGGCCGACCTGATCAATGCCGAAACCGAAATGCAAAAACGCCAGGCCCTGTCGCAGATGGGAGGCGCACTGTCTTCCCTCTATGAGGGCTGGCGCGAACGGATGATCCGCGTCATGGCGTATGTCGAGGCGGTGATCGATTTTCCGGACGAAGACATACCCGACGGGCAGATCAAAACCATGCTGCCGGAGATTGAATCGCTGCGCGCGGATATCGTGCATCATCTTGATGACGGTCGGCGCGGCGAACGCCTCCGCGGCGGCATCCATGTGGCGATACTCGGCGCGCCCAACGCCGGGAAATCCTCCTTGATCAACCTTCTGGCGCAGCGGGACATCGCCATCGTTTCCGCCATGGCCGGCACGACGCGCGATGTGGTCGAAGCGCATCTCGATATCGCGGGCTACCCGGTCGTCATCGCGGACACGGCCGGGCTTCGCGATATCGCGGACCCATCGGAAGGCCATGGAAGCGTCGAGACCGAAGGTATCCGCCGCGCGCTCGCGCGGGCGGAGCAGGCGGATATTCGCGTGCTGCTGTTCGACGGAACGCAGCCGCCGGACTCTGCAACGCTTGCGCTGGCCGGTGAGTCTTCCCTGCTCGTTTGCAACAAGGCGGATCGGGACGGGTTTTCGGTTCATGCGGATGCGATCGCGCTGTCAACGAAGACGGGGCAGAACCTCGATGCCCTGCTGCGCGCGCTTGAAGACCGCATCAAATCGTCTTATGCGCGCGCGCGTGAAACGCCGAGCCTGACCCGTGCGCGCCACCGCGCCGCCTTGGAGGAATCCCTTGCTTGTCTTGAGGCTGCGGGCGATGCAGATCTTCCGGAATTGATGGCGGAGGAAATGCGCATGGCCGCGCGCGCCATCGGGCGTATCACCGGCCGCGTGGATGTCGAAGATTTGCTCGATGTGATCTTCCGCGATTTTTGTATCGGGAAATAGACTACGGCGGGAACTCCCGATCCCGATAGGATTTTTTCGC
>JBDHTU010000047.1:0-9260 GCA_039808805.1 Micavibrio sp. | reverse complement strand
CTTTCGTTATCCCACCCGTCTGGATTTTTCCAAGGAATTGCCGCCCGATATCCGCGCGGCGGTAGATCGGCAGCGCCGCCTTGCCGCCGCCGTGCGGCTGGACGACGATATCGGCTCCCTACGGACCGTGGCCGGCGTCGATGTCGGTTATGATTTGAAACGCGAACTGACCAAGGCGGTGGTTGCCGTGCTCGCTTATCCGTCGCTGGAATTGCAAACCTCCGTCATTGCATATGCGCCGACAAATTTTCCCTATATTTCCGGCCTGCTCGCTTTTCGTGAAATTCCAGCGATTTTAAAAGCGCTGGATTGCCTGTCTCAAAAACCGGACCTTTTGATGGTGGATGGCCAGGGCGTCGCCCACCCCCGCCGGCTCGGCATCGCCGCGCATCTGGGTGTGGTAACAAATTTGCCCGCCATCGGCGTTGGAAAATCGCGACTGTGCGGCAAGCATGCAGACCTGGCGCCGGAAAAATTCGCGACCGCCGCGCTGACCGACAAAAATGAATGGATCGGCACGGTTCTGCGCAGCAAGGAAAAATGCAACCCGCTTTATATTTCCGCCGGCCACCGTGTAAGTCAGCAAAGCGCGCTTGAAATCACCCTGTCCTGCTTTCGCGGCTACCGCCTGCCGGAACCAACCCGGATTGCCGATCACATTTCAAAATGGACGCTGGCGCCCGATATCGCCACAAAGGCCAAAGGTCTCCCGCCGGAAGCGGAAGACCTGTTCGGATTCAAAGATGTGTAAGACTTTCAAACCGTGGCGGTAAAGGATCAGCCCTGGCTGGCGGCCTTGCGGCCCTTGGCTTTGGGCGCATCGCCCTCGTCCATTGGCGCGGCGTCTTCTGCTTCTGCCGCTTCCGTTGCATCGGACGGGCCAACCAGCATCGCCTCGGCAACAAGGCCTGCCTGACCGCGGATTTTGTTTTCGAGGCTGGCCATCATGGCCGGGTTGTCGCGCAGATATTGCTTGGCGTTTTCGCGGCCCTGGCCGATGCGCTCACCTTCCGCCGCAAACCATGCGCCGGATTTCTCCACGAGGTTCGCCTGTACGCCGAGATCGATGATCTCACCGGTTTTGGAAATGCCTTCGCCATACATGATGTCGAATTCCACCTGGCGGAACGGCGGGGCCATCTTGTTTTTGACAACCTTCACCCGCGTCTGGTTGCCGACCACGGTTTCGCGTTCCTTGATGGAGCCGATGCGGCGGATATCGAGACGGACGGAGGCGTAGAATTTCAGCGCGTTCCCTCCCGTCGTGGTTTCGGGAGAGCCGAACATCACGCCGATTTTCATGCGGATCTGGTTGATGAAGATGACGACGCAGCGGGATTTGGAGATAGAACCTGTCAGTTTGCGCAGCGCCTGGGACATCAGTCGGGCCTGCAGGCCGACATGCGTGTCGCCCATTTCGCCTTCCAGTTCAGCGCGCGGAACCAGTGCCGCAACAGAGTCAACGACCAGAACGTCGATGGCGTTGGAGCGCACCAGCGTATCGGCAATTTCCAGCGCCTGTTCCCCTGCGTCCGGTTGCGAGATCAGAAGGTTGTCGAGATCCACGCCCAGTTTTTTCGCGTAAGTCGGGTCGAGCGCATGTTCCGCGTCAATGATGGCGCAGGTGCCGCCGGCCTTCTGCGCTTCTGCGATGACCTGCAGCGCCAGCGTGGTCTTGCCGGAAGATTCCGGGCCGTAGACTTCGGTGATGCGTCCGCGCGGCAGGCCGCCGATGCCGAGCGCGATATCGAGGCCGAGCGACCCGGTGGAAACGGCTTCGACGTTCAGAGGATTGTTTTCGCCGTTCAGCTTCATCACAGAGCCTTTGCCGAACGCGCGCTCGATCTGCGTCAATGCGGCTTCGAGGGCTTTGCTTTTGTCGGCGGCGCTTTTGCTGTCCATGAATTCATCCTTTTTGAACGGTGTGACTGACATTGGAATATCCTTTTCTGGCATAGGTAAAACGGGGTTTCAACGAGACTTGGAACGCTTACGCACAGTGATGTTATGCAGCCATCGTACATGGTTTGTTCTCACGGTCAATCGAAAAGAACGAAAAAAGAACAAATTTTAAGGGAAAAATGAAAATCCGTTCTAAAACAGATAGATAATCAACCCAACGCGTCCTTGACCTTTTCGGCCAGCTGCTTGAGCGTGAACGGCTTGGGCAGGAAGTAGATATTGTGGCCCATATAGTCTTTCAATTTGTCTTCGGTATATCCGGACATGAAGATGATTTTCAACTCGGGGCTCTTTTCGCGAATCTGTTTGGCCATCGTCGGCCCGTCGATTCCCGGCATCATGACGTCGGTGACGAGCAGGTCGATACTCTTGATATCCTGCGTCTCCAGAAGCGCGAGCGCCGCCTCCCCGCTTTCCGCGCCAAGCACCTGATACCCTTTGTTTGTGAGCGCGCGGGTGGAGAAGGTGCGCACGGCATCTTCATCTTCCACGAGAAGGATGCGCGCGGTTCCGGTCAGGTCGCCCGCATGCTCTTCTTCGGGCTTTTTCTCTTCCACGCCCACGCGCGCTTCGGCATCCGACAAACGTGGCAGGTAGATGGTGAACGTCGTGCCCGTGCCGACCGCGGAATCGATGGACAGGTAACCGCCCGTCTGGCGGATGATTCCGTACACGGTCGCAAGGCCGAGCCCCGTTCCCTGCCCCACCGCCTTGGTGGTAAAAAACGGCTCCAGGATACGCTCCATATTCTCCGGCGAAATACCGCAGCCCGTGTCGGATACGGCAATGGCGACCCACTGCCCCTTGGGCATTTCGTCCGCGCCGCATTTGATCGGCGCGTCGCTGACGAAGTTTTTCGTGGTGATGGACAGCTTGCCGCCGCCTTCCATCGCATCGCGCGCGTTGACGGCAAGGTTGATCAGCACCTGCTCCATCTGCCCGACGTCAACCTTGACGAGGCCGAGATCCGCGCCGTGATGAAGATCGAGTTCTATGTTCGCGCCGATCAGGCGGCGCACGAGGTGCGAAACTTCCGTCAGGATGTCGGTAACGTCCTGCACCTGCGGGCGGAGCGTCTGCTGGCGGGAGAAGGCGAGCAGCTGGCGGACGAGGTTTGCCGCGCGGTTGCTGTTCTGCTTGATCTGCATGATATCGCCGAAGGAAGGATCGCTCGGCTTGTGGCGGAGCAGCAGCAGGTCGCAGAATCCGATGATGGCGGTGAGCAGATTGTTGAAGTCGTGCGCCACGCCGCCGGCCAGCTGGCCGATGGCCTGCATCTTCTGCGACTGCACGAACTGTGCCTCAAGGCGCTTTTGCTCCGTCAGGTCGATAAAGTGCAGGACGATATTGTCAGACCCTTTGATTTTACGTGCGTGCATCTGCGCCGCAACGCCGTTCTTGCCGTTGAGCGTGATTTCCATCGCGCCGGGAATTTGCGCCCCCTTGCCGATCTGGGTCAACGCGGACAAAACGCCGTCGCGCGAGTCGCCGGTGAAGATGTCTTTCAGGCTCTTGCCCTCGACCGCATCGGTAGCGCGGCCCAGCATATTGGCCAGCGCGGCGTTGCAGTCCTGCACAATCCCGTTCGCATCGACCAACGCGATACCAAGCGGCGCCTCTTCGAAGAAACGCTGGAACCGGTCTTCGGACACCTGCAGCGCCTGGCGCATCTCGCGCTCGGCCGTCAGGTCGTGGATCACGCCGCGGGTGCGCACGCGGCCGTCATCTTCGAACACGACCGTCTGGTTGACGGAGGCAAGGAACGTCTTGCCGCCCGCCCCTTTCATCAATATCTCGGCCACCTGGCGCGTGCCGCCCTTTTCCGTGATGTCGAACGCCGCGCCGCCCGGCGGCGTTTCCATGTAGGCATGAAGCGAACCATTCTTGAGGACCAGTTCGATATCCTGTCCGAACCACCGCGCCAGCGTCGCGTTGACGAACACGAACCGCCCGTTTTCATCGACGGAGAAAAATCCCACCGGCGCGTTGTCCGTAAAATCGATCAGCTTCTCGCGCTCTTCGCGGATGCTGCGGTCGATATCGCGCTGGTCCGTGATATCGTCCACGCGCCAGTGGACATAGCCCGCCCACCCCGCGACCGGCTGCGCGGATACGATGAACCACCGCTCGCGGTCGCCCTGCGCGGAACGAAGTTCGATGGAATCCGGCAGGCCCTTTTGCGCCTTTTCCGCCAGGTTTTTAAAATGCGTATAGGCTTCGGTGTTGTCGGAAAACAGGCTGGCCAGCGTTTCAAGCCGCGTCGCGCCGATATCCGCACACAGATCGTCGAATTTCTGGTTGGTGTAGATCGTATTGCCCGCGCTGTCGGTGATCAGCCGCGCTCCGCGGCTTCCCTCCAGCACCTCGCGGATCAGAAGCCGCTCTTTTTCCTGCGAGCTGTAATTGTGCACGAAGCGCTGAAACAGGAAAGCGAGCACAGTGGCAAGCACGAAAGCAAGTCCCGCCGCAATCAACGTCGTCTCATTGATGTCGAGAACGATGCCGAGAATGACGCAGCCAAGCATATACAAAAGAATGAAGAAGAACGAGAAGATGATTTTACGCGCACGCGCCTTGCCGGACAGCCTGTCTCTGGGGCCGGGCGTGTGGCGCGCAATGAATTCTGAGTGATCGATATTCATACCGGGGAAATAATGCCATGAGTTCCAAGGGCTTGGCCAGCGGATAAAGGCGGATTACCGCAGTTTTCCCTTGAGCCGGAAAACATAGGAAATGATCTCGGCCACGGCCTTGTAATGCTCGGGCGGGACGACTTCGTCGATATCCACCGTGTCGAACAAAACCCGGGCCAAAGGCGGGTTTGGCATAATGGTGACATTGTGCTCGCGCGCGGTTTCCCGGATACGCATGGCAACCTCGTTGACCCCTTTGGCCACCACAATCGGCGCATCGTCTTCGTCCGGGTTGTATTTCAGGGCAACGGAATAATGGGTCGGGTTGGTGATGACGACGTCCGCGCCGGGAACGGCCTGCATCATGCGCGCCTGCGCCTTTTGCTGGCGGAGCTGGCGCAATTTGGCCTTCACGTGCGGGTCGCCTTCGGACTGGCGGTATTCGTCCTTCAATTCCTGCTTGGTCATGCGCATTTTCTTGTAATGCTCATACCGCTGGTACATCAGGTCCATCGCCGCGATGACGAACAGCACGACCAGGAGGCCGATCATCAGACGCGTGACCAGCGCCTTCATCTCGTCCATCGCCAGCGGGATCGGAAGGCCGACCATATGCTCAAGCCCGCCGAAAAACGGCTTGAGGATCAGGAAGCCGACGAAACTGACGATGCCCAGTTTTAAAATACCTTTGACGAATTCCAGGATAGAACGCATCGAGAAAAGCCGGGAAAATCCTTTAAACGGCGAAATCTTGCTGACATCCATCTTGATGATTTCCGGCGCCAGCAAAGGGCCGACCTGTATGAACGGCCCGATAAAGGCGGCGGCGAGCAGGAAGAGCAGCGGCAACGCGATGATTTTCAGGATTTCGCGCAAGGCCTCGATCACCACGAACTGCATGCCGCCCGGCATCGGCGGTAAATCGTGCGCGCCTTCCAGATAGGTGCGCAAGGTGACGGTGATGTCATGCATCATCGACGGCCCCATGCCAAGAACGACCAGCGTCCCCGCGAACAGCATCACCCAGTTGTTGATCTCGCGGGACATAGGGACCTGCCCCTTTTTGCGCGCTTCATCCAGTTTCTTGGGCGTGGGGTCTTCCGTCTTGCTGGAATCGTCTTCGCCGTCTTCGCTCATCCCGCACCGCCCTGGGAGAGGAAATACACCATGCCGTCCTCAAACCGCGTGAGGAAATACAGCATGATGGCGGACAAGGAAAGGCTCAGAACGACCAGCGCCAGCATGATTTGCACCGGAATTGCGATCATGAAAATCTGCACCTGCGGCATCAGGCGGGAAAGAACACCCATGCCCACATACAGCACCATGGAGATGACGACGAACGGCATCGCTATCTGGAACCCTGTCATGAAACTCGCGGACACGGCCCTTGCGACAAGGTCCGCCATATCGCCGGTGTTGAGCACCTGCCCAATGGGAAACATCTCGTAACTTTCAACGATGCCGTGGATCAAAAGATGGTGCAGGTTCGTGATGAACAGCAACGTCACGCCGCCGATGGACAAGAACGCGCCGAAGATAGACCCCTGCGATGCCATCGTCGGGTTGAAAACCTGTGCGTTGGAAATACCCGAAGCGAGAGAAATGAGCATCCCTGCCGTGTCCAGCGCGACCATCAGGATACGCGCGATCGTGCCGATAAAAAGCCCGGTGACGAATTCGATAAGGAGGAGCAGCATCAACTGCCCCATCACCGGCACGGGATATGGCACATAGGGCTGGACGACCGGCGTCATCACCAGCGAAAACCCCAGCGCGAAATGGAGGCGGATATTGGGCGGCACGAAAGAATCCCCCACCCCCGGCATGATCATCACCGCCGTGCCGAACCGCACGAACACGACCATAAAGGCAAAGACGCCGCTGACAAGAAATTGCTCTAGCATGAGCTATGCGCCCCCTGCCATGGCGGCCAGCTTGGGTGCATAAAAAACAAACGCGGCGCCGGCAGCGATCAGGGCAAACCCGATGCCGTGATAAATGGTCAGCTTTTCGCCCAGATAAAAAACCGAAAATACGGCGAAGACGATCAGCGTGATGACTTCCTGCATGGTTTTCAATTCCGCCGCGCTGTAAATTCCATATCCGATCCGGTTGGCGGGAACGGCAAGGCAGTATTCAAAAAAAGCGATGGCCCACGATGCGATCACCGCGATGATCATTGGCGCGTTTTCATATTTGAGATGGCCGTACCATGCGAACGTCATGAAGATGTTCGACAGGCACAGCAGGACGATCGGCAGGAATGGAATGAATTGCGCGGGAATAAAACCCATGCCGCCCTACCCGATCCCGACGATTTTGTCGGCGATCTCCTGCATGAACCTGTCCATGGTGGTGATAAAGGCCGGGAACAGGACAAAGATGGTGAAGAAAATGGCAAGGATCTTGGGAACGAACACCAGCGTCATTTCCTGGATCTGCGTCAATGCCTGGACCAGCGCGATGGCGACACCGACGACCAGCCCGACGATCATCACCGGCGCACCGATAACTATGGTGAGCAGGATGGCCTCGCGGGCGATATCGACGATCTCGGTTTCGTTCATGGCGTTATGTTATCAGCGTTGTTTGTGGCCGTCCAGCAAGGGCACCATCTCCTCCACCACATTCCTTCCCGCATTGTCATCCCGAGCGCAGCCGAGGGATCTCATAAGATTTCTCCGCTGCGCATGATGTCATCATGCTCCGGTCGAAATGACGGCAGGATGAAACGATGAACGCTTTTTTAAACCTGCATCCGCATGATCTCGGTATAGGCATTTATCAGCCGGTCGCGTACGGCGACAACGGTGGACAATGTCAGTTCGGCGGCATTCACCGCCTGCACGACATCGGGCAGCGTGGCATCGCCCGTCACGGCCTTGGCGGACATGGTTTCACCGCGGTGTAAAGTGTTGATCGAACTGGCGATCGTGTCTTTCATGACCTCGCCGAAACTCGGCATCCCCTCACCTTTGGCGGCGCCGGAAATGCCCGTTTTGGCGGTTGCGGCATAGGCGCCCGCTGCAGCGGCTGGATTGATGATGCTATCGGCCATAAGACTCTACCTCGGTTAAGAGTGTATCATAGATTCTAGCGGAGCATATCGATCGTACGGTTGGCCATGTTCTTGGACTGCTCCAGCATCCCCAGATTGGCTTCGTACGATCTTTGCGCTTCGCGCATGTCGGTCAGTTCGACCACCATCTGCACGTTCGGCATTTTCACATAACCGGCGGCGTTCGCGCCCGGATGGTCCGGCATGTATTTTTCCACATAAGGATTCTTCGTATCTTCGCTGATATCCTTGACTTTTACGAGGTCGATACCCTCTTCCCGGTCCATGCTGTTCTTGAAGGTGATCAGCTTGCGGGTATACGGCTTGCCGTCAGGGGTCAAGGCGGCGGTGCTGGCGTTGGCGATGTTTTCGGAAATCACGCGGGTGCGCTCGCCCTGCGCCTTCATGCCATGAGCGGACACGGTCATGGTTTTCCACAGATCGTCCGCACGGGCCGGGCCGGCGGCGATCAGGACGATAGCGAAAACGGCAAAAACAGCTTTCATATCATTCTACTCCTTACGACTGACGGCCCAGTGCGATGCGGAACATGACGCTCTGCTTGGACATCAGGTTTGTGATCAGGCTGTAATCCATCTGCGTTTCGTTCGCCTTGATCATCTGTTCTTCCAGGATCACGGCGTTTTTGTCCGGCGCGACTTCATAGGTGATCTTGTCTTTCTGGTCTTTCGCGTTCTTTATCGCATTCGGCCCGGGCATATGACCGGCATTGGTGGTTTCGAGACGCACCTTCCTGGAGTCCGTGACATTTTTCAGAACCGATCCGAAATCAACCTTGGTCAGGTCCTTGGACTGATAATTCGGCGTATCGGCATTGGCGATGTTGTCGGCGATAATGCCCTGGCGCTTGTCGAGATAATCCATCTTCGCGGCCATCGCGCGCATCAGGGGCAAATTGCTTATAGACATGGGTGAACCCTTCCCGGTTATACTCGCATAAGAACCTTGCAGGAACCGTGCCAATGACAGGCAGTCACGAACCACCCGATCTGGACAAATTCAAGCCTTTGAATATAAAGGATAAAAATCCGCGCCAGACGGCCGTTGCGGTCAAGGATCGGACGCGGGAGAAAAAGGTGCCGCAGGTGGTCGCCGCGGGCCGGGGAACAATTGCCGAGAAAATCCTGCAGCTTGCCTTCGAAAACGACATCAAAGTGAAAGAAGATGCGCCCTTGGCGGAGATGCTGGCGGCGGTGGAACTCGACTCCCCCATCCCGTCCGAGGCATTCATGGCGATCGCCGAAATCCTGTATTACGTCTACCGCGCGAACGGGGAGCCAAATCCCTTTGACGCGGCCCTGCGCGATGCTATGGATGAAAAGAAACGCCCCTGAAAACTTTCCGGAAGACGCCTGCATGAACGCCGACTCCCTGCGCGAAAAAATGAAAGATCTGCGGACCGTCATTCAGGATGCGGAAATGTCCGTGCGCGGGGGGAAAATGGTGGATATGGCCGGGCTTGACCGCACCGTGACCATGATCTGCAATCAGGCCGTATCGCTGCCGCCGGATCAGGCACATTCCTTGCAGGAAGCCATGGCGCTGCTGATCGGGGATCTCGACAATCTCGGCCGCGCGATCAA
>JBDHTU010000046.1:0-9338 GCA_039808805.1 Micavibrio sp. | reverse complement strand
TATCCCGAAGTCATGGAGTTCGTGAAAAAAGAGCGCATGGCGCAAAACCAGTCTTCAACCCTATGCGGTATGTTCGATCCAAACCTTAGCGATAACAGGACCGTTGATTTTCAGGCTACAAAAGATCTGTCGATCGCAACCGCTTTAAACAAAGCCTATGAATATTTTGCTTGCGAAAAACCGTCACAGGAAGTGGGCGTGCCCAATGTCGGCGGTTCTGTTGACGCGGCCGGCGGTTGCCAGGCGTTCAGCCAGCCCGCGCCGTTGACAACCGGTTCTACGATCAAGGGCTCCACTTCAAACATTCTTGTGGACGTTATCTCCGTCGTGTTCGGCATCAACGGCCTTTTGGATATCCGCAACGCATCCTGTATCGACCCGGCAACAGGCCGCGCCTATGTCCATCCGCTGGCGCAGCTTTCGACCATCGGGCGCAGCCTGATTGAAAACGCCATCCGCAACGTGATGGGCGCCATGATGGCGTCTTTCGGCGGCGGCCTTGTCGGCATCCTGGGCCCGGGCCTTGGCCCTGCCCTGAACGCGATGAGCGGAATCGCCGTGAGTGTCGCCACGCTGGGCCTTACGGCCGGCTTCGTTCTGTATTACGTTCTGCCGTTCCTGCCGTTCATCTACTTCTTCTTCGCGGTCGGTTCCTGGGTCAAATCGATTTTTGAGGCGATGGTTGGTGTTCCGTTGTGGGCGCTCGCGCATCTTTCCATCGACGGCGACGGATTGCCGGGACGTGCGGCGCGCGGCGGTTACTATCTGATTTTTGAAATCTTCCTGCGGCCCATCGTCATCGTGTTCGGCCTGATCGGCGGGATGGCCGTATTCGCCGCCATGGCAACGGCGTTGAACAACGTATTCGACCTGGTTGTCATGAACATCACCGGCGCCCTTCCGACTGACTCGACAGGCGCCAGTATCGCCACGGAGACGGAAGTTTTCCGCCGCGGCGTTATCGACCAGTTCTTCTTCACCATCATGTACGCCGTGCTGCTTTACATGATGGCGACGGCCTCGTTCAAGATGATCGACAATATTCCATCCATGATCATGCGCTGGATGAGCCCGGGCGTATCCACCTTTAACGATAACAAGAGCGATCCGACATCGAACCTTACGACCTATGCGTCGATCGCGACCAACCAGTTCGCAAGCCCGATCCTTGGAAAACTTACCCAGGGGTCCGGCGCTATCGGAAGCCTGACAGGACAACTGGCCAAGAAGGCAATGGAGTGACGGGTTAAGAGATGAATATTATCGGCACAAATGTTGAAATCACCCGGGGGCAGGTTCTGCGATATGTGTTCCTGCCGCAGATCGCCCCGCGGCTGAACAGCTTTTATCAACAGGGATTCTCCCAGCTTGCTTATTTGATGGCGCTGGTGTTCCGTGCCGTCAACATTCTGCCTGCGAGCCATATTATCCTGCGCAAGGACAATCGCAGGACGCTCGCCCTTCGCGATGTTATCGCGGCCGCAACGGCGGAAATCCAGTGGACCCGCGGCAACATCGACAAGATCATTATTTATTTGTTGATCCTGATGGGGTTCTTCCTGCTGGTGGGGCAATTCTTCCTGGCGCTGGCCTATGTCATGATCCGCCCCTCGTTCGCAGGCGGCATGCCCACGACCTATGCGGAGTTTTTTGACGAACCGAACTATAACTACGACGTAGCGTATAACCTTCTATTCGCCGTCTTCGGCGTCCCGGAACTGTTCAATGACATCATCGGGCCGGGCATCGGCGCAGACCCTTTCCACACCGCGCTGCATAGCTTGTTCCAGTTATACAGCGTCGGCCTGCTGGTCATCGGCGTCATTATCACCTGCTATTTCATTTTTGCCGTCCTGGTGGAAACTGCGCAAACCGGCGTACCCTTCGGCAAGCGTTACAACCACGTCTGGACGCCGATCCGCCTTGTCGTTGCGCTCGGCCTTCTGATCCCGATGGGATACGGCCTGAACGCAGCGCAATGGATCACGCTATACGCTGCCAAATTCGGGTCTGATTTCGCCACGCGCGGCTGGATCATCTTTATCGACACAATGAGTCAGGAGTTCCTGGAAGACCAAGCGGAACGCGTTGGACAGCCGCAGACGCCGGACATCACGGCATTCGTTGCCAATATGAGCACCATCATGGCGTGTTATCAGGCCTATAACGTCGTCGGCCCGACATACGCCCCGCCCAAGCGCGTATCGCCTTATCTTGTGCGCGCCAACGTTTACGCTCCCCCGGCAAGGCTGCTAATCGGCGCCACCTTTCAGAATGCGCGGGAATTTTCAAACAACGGCGATATCGTTATCCGGTTCGGCCAGTTCAGCCCTGAAATACACAGCAAGATGCTAGGCAGCGTGTATCCTTATTGCGGAGAAGTGGTCATCTATGCGGGCGAGGCGCATGAGCCCGGCGCTGTCCAGATTCAGCAGTTCTATTACCAACTCGTCCGCCGCATTTATCTTGGCAATTACGACATCGATGACACGATGCGCAACTTTGTCCGCCGCTATATATCCCTCAGCGAAGTGGAAGGCGGCGATCCGAACGCTGCGGATATTCCTGCCGATTTCAAGCAAACAGTGATCAACGCTATTCGTGCGGATGTGGAAGAAGCGATTGAAAACGCAACAACCGCCCAGGCTGCATCTCCATCCTGGAACCAGAATCTTGCCGAGATGCGCGAGCGCGGCTGGGGCGGCGCCGGCATCTGGTTCAACAAAATCGCGCAGATCAACGGCTCTCTCGTCACCGCCGTAAACAGCATACCGGAAGCGCGCTCTATGCCCGCCGTCATGGAATACGTCAAAAAACGAAATTTGATGCAGAACGTCGAGACGGCCGAGCCGTACAATCCCAATCAGGCAGACAACATCGAAATGGAATTCGAAAGCGAACTGCTTGAAAAAGTGGGACGCGTGCTGAGCGCCGTTCAGGATTACTGGGCCCGGGAAACGCCGGACCAGACGGAAGAAGGCAACCAGGTTCGCCGCACGAACAATATTTTCATCGATGTCATCAACACGATCTTCGGTACGCGCGGCCTGTTCAACATGTGCGCCAACACGGATACGCACCCGCTCGCACAATTGTCGATTTTGGGCAAAGGCCTTGTCGAGGCGTCGATCCGCAATCTTATGGTTTCCGCCGCATTCTCCGCGGGCGCCATGATACCCGTCAACTTCATCGGCTCCGCCAGCGCTGCGGCGGCGGGAATTTTTACATCGCTCGCCATGATCACCATCACGATGGGCTTCCTTCTTTTCTATGTCGTGCCGTTTATGCCGTTCCTTTATTATTTCTTCGCGGTCGGCGCGTGGGTAAAAGGGATTTTCGAAGCCATGGTCGGCGTGCCGCTCTGGGCGCTTGCGCATCTTCGCATCGATGGCGAGGGCTTGCCGGGTGACGCGGCCATGGACGGGTATTACCTGATTTTTGAAATTTTCCTGCGGCCGATCCTGATCGTCTTCGGTCTTCTGGCTTCCGTGGTGATTTTCTCCGCCATGGTCAAAGTGCTGAACGAAATATACTCTCTGGTCGTCTACAACCTGTCAGGACATGACGGCACGGTCATCGAATCCTGCGCCGGCCTTGCCGGAGGCGGCGGTGGCGGCGGCGGCGCGGCAGACGCCATGAGCTTCTTCCGGGGTCCGGTCGATGAATTCTTCTTTACGGTTATCTATGCGATCATCGTCTACATGATTGGGATGTCATGCTTTAAATTGATCGACCTTCTGCCAAACAGCATCCTGCGTTACATGAATGTCAGCGTTCAGACATACAACGACGCGCTTCAGGATCCAGCAGACGGCCTTATGATCCGCCTGTCAGTCGGTATGCAGGGCGCAAGCTCAGCCGTCGGCAATATCAGCAACAACATGACCACGGCATCCAGAGGAATTGGACAGTTCGCAGAAAGCCAAATGAACCCGCCGCCGCCGCAACAACAGGGATGAGGTAGAGGATGACGCCCGCTCCTCACATCACAAGCGGTCAGGTTCTGCGGTATGTGACACTGCCGCAGTTTCTTCCCCGCATCGGCCAGTTTTTCGGCAGCGGCCTCGGCAGTCTGCCCTATCTTCTGGCGGCGATGTTTTACATGCTGCGTATTTTACCGGCAAACCATCCTTATCTGAAACAGGCGAATATCGGGCGGTATTCTTTCTTCAAGGTGCTGAGCGCCGCGGCTAATCATATTTCCTTCAAGTGGGAGAATATCGATAAGATCACGATTTTCGTCGTGATCCTTGCCGGCATCGCCATGCTTTTCCTGCAAGCAGGGCTTCTTATTCTGGCGCTGTTCGCGCTGCCCGCCTACGCTTATGCCGGTCCCGGCCTGGGACCGCGCAGCCTTGCGGATTTTTTCGACAACCCGAATGCGGAAACGGATATTGCATTCCGCCTTCTCGACCTTGTGTTCGGCGTACCCGGAATATTCGAATCCGCAGAAGAGGGCACGACGCCATTCCATGAAGGACTTCATGCCCTGTTCGAATTTTATTCCTTCGGCATGGTCCTGGTGGGCACGTTCATCATCATTTACCTCGTCGTCGCCATCGTCATGGAAACGGCGCAATCCGGCGTTCCGTTCGGCCGCCGTTTCAACAAAGCATGGGTGCCGGTCCGCCTGATCCTATTCTTCGGGCTTTTGCTGCCCGTGACGGGGACAGGTCTCGGGCTGAACCTTGCGCAATATATTCTTTTAAACGCAGCCAAGTTCGGGTCCAATCTGGCGACCAACGCCTGGCTGCTATTCGATGAAACCACGCAGGCCCCCTATCTGGGCGAACCGGAACAATTGGTCGCGACGCCAAACGCGCCCAGCCTGAACAATCTCGCGACATTCATGGCGATCGCCAAAACATGTTCGTGGGCGGAAGGCCGCGAGAGGGGCCACGACATACAGCCCTATTACGTTCACGGACCGGGAGCCGCCGGCTCGCAAATCATGACTGCGGCACCTGCCTTTGCCACCATGGTAGAAAACTCCAACGGCGGCGTCCTGATTTTCCGGTTCGGGGAAAAGGATGCCGATGAATACGCCAAAGAAGACGGGGCCGTATATCCGTATTGCGGCGAACTTGCCCTGCCGATTTCCGACGAATCCCAGCCCGGCTCCGCTCTGGTTCAGCAGGCTTATGTAGAAATGATTCCCTGTCTCTGGAATGGAACCGGCGGCGCGGCATTTAACTGCCCCGTCGACTTTTTCAACGATCAGGGACGCGATTATTCTTATCGGTACTCAATCATACCGGGCGAAGCGCCCTATACTCCGTTTCCAGATATGGAACGCTATATAAGTCCTCAACAACGGGCAATCATGCTGGGGCAGCTCACACAAAGCTTTACCGATACGATCGAAGAGGCGGTTGATATACAGGCGGCAGAAGGCGTTTGGAACAACGACGCCGCCCTTAATCTCGGCTGGGCCGGGGCCGGCATCTGGTTCAACAAAATTGCAGAACAGAACGGCGCTTTGACGTCGGCGATTTACAACCAGCCATCCATCACCCGCATGCCTGCCGTCATGGAATATATCAGGCAGCAAAAACTGAAGCAGGAAAGCGATACGCCTGTTGCGGATGCCTACACGCCGATACTGGCGTCCGGTGAGATGATTCAGTTCGAAACGCCGGAACAACAAGGAGTATCCCGGATTTTGAACCAGCAGTTCAAATTCTGGGGCCGCGAACACATGATGGCGTTCAACGAAGACATCGCCGAAACCCAGAAACAGCCCACCAACAATTTTTTCATCGATATGGTCAACATGATGATGGGGACGCAAGGCCTGTTCGACATGTGCCGCAATGTTGACATCCATCCCTTAGCGTCCCTGGCCTCCCTGGGTAAAGGCCTGATCGATCACTCCATTCGCTCTTTTGCGATAGCCATCGGCGTCGGCGTCGCCTCCGGGATCACGCAATTGATGGACGCTCAAAACACTGCGCAATCCTTGAAAACACTGTCGTCGTTTTTCATCACGATCGGCAGCATCGGCCTGATCCTGGGCTTCATCCTGTATTACGTGCTGCCGTTCCTGCCGTTTATTTACTTCTTTTTTGCCGTGATGACGTGGGTAAAAAGCATTTTCGAAGCGATGATGGGCATGCCGCTCTGGGCGCTGGCGCACCTGAACATCGAAGGCGAGGGCATGCCCGGACAATCCGCGGAAATCGGATATTTCTACATCCTGGAAATTTTCCTGCGGCCGGTTTGCATCCTGATCGGCTTCCTCGGCGGTATCGCCATTTTCGGCGCTATGGTACGCGTGTTGAATGAGATTTTCTACCTCGTCATCAGCAACCTGTCCGGCCATACGGACGTCGCGGGCACGGTCGGCACCTGCTTTAACCCGCCGGGCGGCGCGGGCGGCCCCACGGAAGAAGAATTCCAGCGCGGCGCGGTCGATGAATTTTTCTTCAGCATCATGTATGCCGTCATCGTATACATGATGGCCCTGCCCTGCTTTAAAATGGTCGACATGGTGCCGGACCGCATCATGCGCTGGCTCGGCAGCGGCCTGAAATCGTTCGGCGCGATGGACGGCGACCCGGCACAGGGCCTGATGGGCAGTGTTGCGGCAGGTGCCGGTATGGTCGGCGGAAATCTTTCAGGCATGCAGATCCTCGGCCTGCGCCGCTAACGAAAGGCCGCATCAAAAAAGCCCCTCTGTCCGAGGGGCTTTTCATGAAATCAATTTGAAATCTTATTGCTGGCGCAGATAGGCCAGCAGCGCTTCGACCTTACCGCCGCCGCGCTGGATCACGCTGGCGAAATCCGCGCGCTGCGTTTGCGACATGCTCACGCCCTCGACAATGATATCGACGACCTTATAAGCGCCGCCCTTGTTGCGGACGCGCCAGTCAACGCGAACCTCCGGCCCGTCGCTCGGAACGATGAAAGACGTTACGATGGAATCCTTTGTGCCTTCCTTGCGCGCCGTGCGGACATCGAATTTCTGCCCTTTATAATCGGAGAAACGCTTGGAATAGACCTTTACGATCATCTTGTTAAAGAGGTTAAGATATTCTTTTTGCTGCGCCGGGGTTGCCTTGTTCCAGTAGTTGCCGATCGAGAAACGGCCGATCGTGTTCATATCGAAACTGTCGTTCAGCAGGTTGCTGAATTCAGCCTTTTTTGCTTCCTGGCTCATTTTCTGGTCGCCCAGGAAATTGATACCGCGGTCGCCCATGCCGATAATGAAATTCTTGGCGCCCTCCGCAACCTGGTCCTGCCCGGAAGCAGCGGTAACGGCGATAGCCTCGCTCACAACAGGCTGGCGAAGATCCAAAGCCTGTGCCTGACCCGTGCAAAGCAACACGGCCGCAGAAACACCCGCCAGTAGAAATTTAGAAGAAATCGGTTTCATTTTGTCCTCGTAAGCCGGCCCGGCTTGTACCTGTTCATTCAAAAGGGCCTGTACTACCAATGTAGCATCAGGCCCTTTGAAATCAAAGATTGTGCAACATTTGCGCCAGCAGATGTGGCGCAAATGTCACGGTCTTAGTTGTCGTAGTCCGGGATAGCCGGGCCGGCTGCGGCATCCGGATCCATGTCGTTGACCAGAGCCTGGCGGCGCTGATAGTACGCGCTGCGGACGGCGGCATAATAGTCGAACGAATTGGCGCGCAGATCGTCGACGAGGTCGAGCAGTTCTTCGCGCGCATCGACGATGCTGACGCCGACGCGGGTGTAATGCAGCCACTCGAGATCATGGTTGAACATGTAGATGCGGACCGGATCGAGGAACGTATCGACCAGCATACCCGTACCGTCACGAACGCTCGACGGGCCGAGAACCGGAATGACAAGATACGGACCATGACCGACTCCCCAGACAGCCAGCGTCTGGCCGAAATCTTCCGGCTCATAAGGAATGCCGCCCATATCGGCAACATCGAAAATACCGCCGACGCCCAGCAGCGTGTTGATCACGAGACGGCCCGTGGCATTGGCAAAGCCTTCCATGTCACCCTGCAGCAACTGGTTGCCCATAATGACCGGTGATTTCAGGTTGCGCAGGAAGTTGCGAACGCCCTGGCGCACAGGCTTGGGCGCAACATAACGGTAACCGCGGGCCACCGGCTCCAGCACCGCTTTGTCGATGCCTTCGTTGACCTTCATGACGACGCGGTTGCCGCCTTCAAGCGGGTCGTAGATTTGTTCATCGCCGGCCGTGGAAGCGCCCCGGTTGGCGCCCGTGCCGGCACAACCGGAAACGCCCAAGGACAAAATCGCGACGGCGCACAGCGTCAAAGCGGGCATATGCTTGAAATGTCTCATATTCTTAAATTTCCCCTTTAAAGACCCCTAAATGATATCAAAATATCAAATCAGTCTTTACAGCCAATTAACCATATTTCAAATTCGCTCTATTATTCTGAAAAATAATGACTTTTTCAGACCTCATACCAGAGTACCAGCACCATACACGCGTCCAAGGCCAATTCAATCGGATTCCTGATCCTGCCCCCAAATCATCCGTCCTCTGTTGTAAGAATGACACTAACGCCGAGGCTTAGGGCGATAATCGGGGGGAACCAGGCGGCCAGAACGACCGGAATCTGGTCCGAAGCGCCCAGCGCCTTGAGGAAGCTGGAGGCAAAAAACATCAAAAACCCGATGATGACCCCCCCGCCGATCATCAGGGCCGTCGGCTGGAACCGGGCGGTTTTCAGGGAAACCGTGGCGGCCAGCACGATCATAGCGGCGAAAAGCAGGGGCTGCGCCAGCAGGGTCTGGAAATGGATTCGGAGTTTGCGCGAATCGAAACCGGTCGCCTCCATAATGCGGATATAGGACGGCAGGGACCAGAACGGCGTTTGTTCGGGGGTTGAAAAACTGTCTTCAATTTCGACAACGGTCAGCTTGGTGGGCAGGGTTTCACGGATGAGTTTGCGCGGCGGCGTTCCTGCCTCATTTACGGTGACGTCGTTAAACGTCCACTGTCCGTCGCCCAGAACCGCCGTCTGTGAATCCGCCCGGCGCAGGAAATCCCCTTGCGGCGAGAAGGAAAACACCGTGACGTCATTCAATTTCCATTCCGGCATCTGCACTTTTTGCGCATGCAGGATAATTCCCCCGTCTTGGGTTTTCTGACGCAGCCAAAGCCCCTGGTCGCCGATCAGCACAGTGTTTTCTTCGGCTTTCAGGAAAGATGCCTCAAGCACCTGATAACGGGATATCATCATTGCGCCGATCGGGTTGATAACGCACATATGGAAGATGCCGATCAACAGCCCGACCCCGACAATCGGGGCGAGGAACTGCCACACCGAAAGCCCGGCGGCACGGACGATCACCAGTTCATGCCGCCGCACGAGAAACCAGAA
>JBDHTU010000045.1:0-9339 GCA_039808805.1 Micavibrio sp. | reverse complement strand
GCCTTGTTCCAGAAGGCCAGCGCGAACCCGTCGCATTTCACCCGTTCGGGGATGATCAGGACGAGCGCGGACGATGCGGCGCATAAAAGGGCGAAAACGGCCCAAAGGGGGAATTCCATCCCCTTATAATTCCATGAAAAAGCCACCGAGTAAAAGGGTAACCCCTTGTAAACGCGTCCGGGTTTCGGCTATACAGGCCCATCCGGCAATTCTTATAAAAGGGTGTTTTCCATGATCGATCCGAAAGACTGGTGGCGTCAGGCTGTCCTGTACCAAATCTACCCGCGCAGCTTCATGGACCAGAGCGGCGACGGCATCGGCGACCTCGCCGGGATCATCCAGAAACTGGATTACGTGGCCTCCCTCGGCGTTGACGGCATCTGGATTTCGCCGTTCTTCAAATCGCCGATGAAGGATTTCGGGTACGACGTCGAAGATTATAAAATGGTCGATCCGATGTTCGGCACGATCGACGATTTCCGCCGCCTGCTGGATGAGGCGCACAAGCGTAACCTCAAGATCATCATCGACCAGGTCTGGGCCCACACGGCCGACACGCATTCATGGTTCCAGGAATCGCGCTCCAGCACCACCAACGCGAAGGCCGACTGGTATATCTGGCGCGATGCGAAACCGGACGGCACGCCGCCGAACAACTGGCTCTCCGTTTTCGGCGGTCCTTGCTGGACATGGGACACGCGCCGCGAACAATATTACCTGCACCATTATTTGACGTCGCAGCCGAAACTCAACTGGCGCAACCCCGAAGTCAAAGCGCGTATCTTCGAAATCGCGCGCTACTGGCTCGACATGGGCGTGGACGGCTTCCGCCTCGACACCATGCACCATTACTTGCATGACCCGGAATGCCGCGACAACCCGCCGCGTCCGGCAGACGTTGCCTGGCCGAACGACATGCCGAAGTCGAATCCGCTCTCGCGCCAGTTGCGGGAGAACTGCTCTGCGCACCCGGACACGATTCCGTTGATCGAGGAATTGCGCGCACTGGTCGATGAATACCCGAACCGCGTTCTGCTGGCCGAAGTCGGCGGCGAAAACAACGAAGTCACCGCCGCCCGCTACGTACAGAAGGGCAACCGCATGCACCTCGCCTATGCGTTCGGCCTGATGCAGCAGATCTTCGACAAGAAGCTGGTCCACCATACCGTGGGCAGCGTGGAGACGATGATCGAAGACGGCTGGCTCTGCTGGGCGACCGGCAACCACGACAACATGCGCGTCGTTTCCCGCTGGCCGAGCAACGGCGCGGACCTGAACGATTTCGCGCGCTTCGCCATGGCGTTCGGCCTTTCCCTGCGCGGATCGTTCTGCATGTTCCAGGGGGAAGAGCTCGGCCTGCCCGAGGCGGAAGTGCCGTTCGATTTGATGCAGGACCCGTACGGCATAGCCTTCTACCCGGAATACAAAGGCCGCGACGGATGCCGCACGCCGATGCCGTGGATGAAGTCCGCCCGCCACGGCGGTTTCTCGGATGGCGAGAAAATCTGGCTGCCGATGGTCGAGGCGTATCGCGAACGCGCCGTGGACCAGCAGGACAAAAAAGACGATTCCATGTTGAACTTCACCCGCCGCTTTATCGCGTGGCGCAAGGAAAACGTGGTGATGCAACTGGGCGATTTCATGTTCATCGATACACCGGGCGAAGTCATCGCATTCAAGCGCCACAAGGACAACCGCACGATGATCTGCGTCTTCAACGCGCAGAACGAGCAGGCCAGCCTGCCGATGCAGGGCGAACTGGACCCGATCAGCCACAACGCCAAACTGTCCGGCGGCGTGCTGACGCTCGCCCCTTACGGTTTCGCGTTTATCGAATAAGGATTATTCCGACTCCGCCGGGGCCATCGCTTTTAAAACGGCGCGCTCTTCGGCGGGGATGCGGAGCTTGTCCGTCAGGCCAAGCAGGCGCTTGACGATCTTGTCGATCTTGTCCGCGGATTGCATCGGGTCGGACGTCTCAAGACGCAGGACCAGTTCCTGGTGATTGAACACGAGGATGACATCCGCATTCTTGGTCTTCAACAGATTGGCGATGGTTTCCACGCGGTCGGCCGTAAGGTAGGTCTGCGCCGGAAGGTCGTGCTTGACGAAGGCGAACAGCCCGTCTTCCCAGCCGTTGCCCTCGATCTTGTAAGGATGAAGCCGGTCGAGGCTCTGCATAAACGGCAGCATCTCTTTCGTGCCCATCGCGCCGCCGTCGAACAGCCCTTCGCCGAGGCTGATTTCAATCACGGTCACATACCGCTTTGCGCGAATGTCGGCACTGGACCGCTCTGCCGTGAAGAAAGAGATTTTATAGGCGTCGATGACGCCGCTCATTTCCGCCGGGCCCATGAACGTGCCGCGCTTGAACGTCAGGTTCTTCGACTTGGCGTATTTGTCCCACGCATCCTTTTGCGTCAGCAGGATGCGCAGCGACCACAGCGACGCGCCGATCAGGATGGCGGACAGAACGACCCAGATGAAAATCCACATGCCTTAAATCAATTTCCCGAGCAAACAGACAGCCGTTAAAAAACGAAGCAACTCAAGGGATTATTGTACCTTGAACAGGCCGGGCCTGTCACCTTTTGTTTAAAAACCGCAAAAAAGCGGGGCCCGCGAAGGCCCCGCCTCTTTGGTCGCGACGTTCGGCACGGCTATCAATGATAGACCACGCCCTTGCCGCTTCCTGACTGCTCGCCCGTAAAATAACGGGACAGGAGCGTCGTCAGTCCCACAGGAGATTCTTCCATCTCTCCTGCGAACCCACCCTCTGACTCGATGTTCGGTTCCATGCTGCGCGGCGCCTGTTCCGGCATTTCACGCATCAGGCTGGCTGCCAGCGGCTCTGGAGCCTCCGCCTGATGACGGGGCGCCATGGCGGCCTCCGGCATCTTGATCCAGCCGCTCTGCGTTTTCGGCTGCATAGACGGCCGGTCGCTGTAGACAGGCTGCATGCGCACCGGTTCCTGCGTCGGCTGCTGGGCCGGCGTCCCTTGCAGAATGCGCTGCTCGATGGAACTGACCGCGTCACCCATGAACGTGACCTGTTTTTCGACACGGTCCATCCGCTCGCCGATATTGTAGACGCCGGATTTCATCTTCGCCTGCTCCTCGTCCAGCTTTTGGGTACGCTGGTCGAGCTTGTAGATCGCGTCCGCGAAAAAACCGCTCTGCCGCCTGACGACTTCAAACCCCGCTCGAAGCCGTTCGAACCCCGCGCCGAGCACGACGCTCGTTCCCACCGCCGCGACGGCCGCGAACACCGCGAACATCAACGATATGACGATATATGTTTCTGCACTGACAGACATAGTAAACCACCCTTCTTTCCGTGTTCCCAGATCGTAAGGGTCCCTGATTAGCATTGCGTGCCGGTCGATGTTTTTATGGAAGATAAAATGAGGGAACCGGCAAAGGCGACCCTATATATTATGGTAATTAAATGAAGCGGCAGCGTCCATCTCTTTCGTTTCGATATTGCCTCGAATTTTACGCAATAAAAAACCCGCATTTTTTTCGCGGGTTTTTAAAATTCCGTTCACTATAAACGCGCTTATTTCTTCTGCATTTTTTGCTCGAAGATCGGCTCGGCGTCCTGGACCACCGGGGCCGTCATCGGCTCAGGCAGGACGATGGTTTTTTCCGGCATCATGTGCGCGCGGACATAAGCGACACCCGGACCTGCCGTGCGTTCTTCGGTATACGGCACCTGGCCACGGACTTTCACGACTTCGTATCCCTCCCCGCACGCGGCCAGCGCCAGCGTGGAAACTCCGGACAGGACAAAGAGCGTGCGGGATATAATTTTCATAACTTCCTCTGACGGCGATGGAGAGAACTTGGAGAAACAGAAAACGCGAACGCGATGAAACAAAGATTAACAGCGCTGTGGATAAATGTCCATCCCCCTTGCGAAAGAGGCAGTTGTGCAGCGATCCGCACATGCGCCTTTCGCCAAATTTGAAATCGCTCCGCCCAAAATGGCATGATGATTTCAATCGTTACTCACTCCAGATTCGCACGAAAGAAACATGGCTGCAAAAGAAACCAGAATCATCGCACATCCCGCCCTTGCCTCCGATTACGCCTTCGTCTCGATGCCGCAAACCGCATGGTACTGGCTGGACGACCTGGTCAAAACGAAATTCCCCGCCGGGGGCTATAAGGCCCTGGTCCGCACCTTTGAAGGCCATGGCGGCTGTCCGCAGGCGCTGTCCACCCAGATGCGCGTCAAGGCGCAGGAACACTGCGAACAGCAGATGGCCCGCCTGTACAACCTTGCCAATGACAACGCCCCGGCCAATGGCTATGGCGACCTGAAGCAAAACCCCGCCTTTCCCGACGCGGCGGACCGGTCCGCCCGCCTGCCCTCGGTTTACCGGCTTTTCCACTTTATGCCCCACGCCACCTACCTGACCACGGTCTGGGAACGCCGGAATTACCATCTCCGCCGCCCCAAGGGCTAAATTCTGTTGACCCGCACCCGTAATTATGGGCACAATTCTAACAGTTTGATATCGAACTCTAAGACACGACCTTTCTACGACCACGGCACTTTTCGTTTCCTTGCGTTGGTAAAAAGTCGGTTTGATCCAGGGTTACTAACAGGCACAAGCCGAAATCAGACGAAAGGCGGGAACCGCGCGGTGCGGAACCCGTTGTTGTTAAAACCACCAAGGAGAACTACATGGCTACCGGTACAGTAAAATGGTTTAACGCTCAAAAAGGTTACGGCTTCATTCAGCCGGCCGAAGGCGGCGCAGATGTGTTCGTTCACATTTCCGCTGTTGAAAAATCCGGCCTGCGCGGCCTGAACGAAAACCAAAAGGTTTCCTACGAAATCCAGAACGACCCGAAAAAAGGCAAAGCCGCCGCTGTAAATATTCAGCTGGCCGACTAGTCGGATTTTGTACTGAATTTGAAAACGGACGGGCTTTCCCGTCCGTTTTTATTTGCACTGCGCAAAATGCATGGAACCAATGTGGAAAACGCATTGTTTTAATAGGCCGCGCTAATTTTCGTGGTATTCTATGTATATAACGGGTGGTGAAAAATAATGGAATCGAAACAACAAGAAGCGTTTCAACCGAACTTACTCCAAGCCTACACGGCCGTCGCCACGCCGGATAGTAATCAGGGCGATCTTCATGAGCCTTTGCAATTCCGGGAAACTACACTCCCCCGCACGGCTGTAACGGTTATGAGGCTGGGCTATTCAGAGCAAAAGCAGATGTTGCCCCTGCTGGCACCGCACTATGCGCGCGGCCTTTCCGCCCCGTTGGATATGGTTATATCGCCCTATCACCCTGGCTTAGATGGATGCAACGTCAATAGCGGGGAAATCAGGGCTTCGGTAATATCGCAGGGTATGCAGGTCGTTCTCTTTAACGTTGATTTCTCCACCAACGGCCAGTTTTTTAGGAAACGCAAAGATATGGTGCCCTATCATGCCGTATATAGTTGCAGCACAGATGTCAGCACCAAGAATATTGAAGTCACCAATTCCTTCTGGCCTGTTTCGGAGATTTCCTATGTTTACAACGATGGCGGCAAATCAGAAGCGAAGTTTTCAGCCACTGAAAATCTTCGGCCTTACAAGCGCGTTATGTCCTATCGCGATTATCAGGCCGAGATAATCGCCATTCGGGCAAACGCGCTTATAGAAGCGCATATAAACGGAAATCTATTCAGGAATACCGGTTTTTCCGGAGATTACGATATCATAGATGATCAGATGAGCATTCGTTTGACCCATATTCCGATCGGGTATCAGTGCCGGAAAGAGAATGTCCGTATGCAGCCTGCTTTATACCGTATCGACTATGACAGCGCCGATAGAGGCAAAGCCATGCAGATATTGAATTCGGGATTCACGGGATCGCATATCCCGTTTCACTGCATCGCGCAGTGAACCAAGCTACGGCGCCGGCGGCGCGGCCACGGGTTCGGTCGCCGTGATGCTGTAAGCCTCGACCAGTGGCATACCGAAATCATTGCCGTCCATTTTTCCTTCGACCGTAACGCTCATCCCCGGCTGGAACACCGTGTCCGCCTCGCCTTGCATCTTCACGCGGTTAAGGACGATCTTCATATCCTTCCCCGCGGAATCGATGATCACGAAATTCTCGTCCGCTTCCTTGATCGTCCCGGTGATAACGGCGCCTTGGCTGGCGTTAAGCTGGATCGCGTCCTGCGGCGCGGCGACCTGCGCGTTCACGCGCACCGTGATCATGTAGCTTGCGAGAAACATCAACGCCGCCAGGAACAGGCGGTGCGCCGAAAAAACACTGGAAGAATGAGTCTGCAAGGCCATGGGATTGCTCCTGTTTCCTGGGTCAATTCTCGTACCCCTTGCCAACCGCCCGTGTTTTACGAAAGTTCCTCCACAATTCTTATGACCATCTGTGGATAAGCCAAAACCGCTAAATCCTTAGAAAAAAGCACCGGAACGATCCCCGCCCCCGCCCGTTGGAAAAGCGATATCCCTTGAAAACGGAGACAGCATCATGACCAAGAACCCGATCGAAAGCCCGCAAACCGTGGAAAAGAACGCCAACAAGAATATCGAACAGGTGCGCCGCGAAGCCCATGACAGCCGCAATCACGGCAACACGAAGGAAGAGCGCTCGCGCTAAGCCCGCGCGGAGCGATTCCCAAACCCGCCCCTTCCAAACCGGGGGCGGGTTTTTATCAGTTCGTTCTGCGCATTTTTTATCGCGCGGCGAAAAACCCTGTCTTTTCAGGGAGGGCGCAAAGGTTAATGTTGGTGGACTTCGCCAGCATGCCCAGCGCCGGGACGATGCAAAGGCGCGTTATTTCGGCGAGACGCCGATGTGAATGACCAGCATCGCGCCGGGCCTGTCCGGGACGAGCGACATCAGGAAGTTCGGCGCGAGCCTTTTGCCCATGACGCTGTCGATAACGCCCAGCGCGCGGCGGTCCTGATTGTCATACCAGCCGGTGAGATTTTCCGTCGCAAAATGTAGGCGCGCCATCGACTGACCGATATCGTCCGCGGCGAGCATGGGACGCGTCAGGTCCCTTGCCGTCTTGATCTGGCCGATCAGCTCATCCATCGTGCGGGGCAGCCGCGAGACAAAGTCTTCCCGGCGCATTGCCGCGCCGATAAAGAGCGCCTTCGGCAGAAAAGGCTCTTTATCGAATGCCTCTGTCAGGCGCTTCATTTTGCCGCCCATCGTGTCCAGCGCGTCGAACACACGGTCCGCCCCGACGCCCGAGCGCTCCCCGCCATGGGCGAGACGCACCTTCACGATTCCTATCCCTACGAACTTTGCCGCGTCGGCGAAAATATTGCGCATTCAGTGTCCTTTGATTGATACTAGGACATAGAAAACTATTGAGGTTATGTCAAACAAAATTGCAGGCGGTAGAAGGGATATCGTAAATGTTGGTGGACTTAGTCCACATTTTGATCGGGCGCGTCTTTCGGCATGTTGACGGCGACCAGCATCACCAGTTGGCGCCGGTAGCGGCGGACGACGATGCCTTTCGCCTCCCCGCGCCTCAACAGGCGGATATAGTTGGACAAATGGGTTTTGAAGTCGTGCACGCTCACGACCGGGAACGGGTTCTTCGGGTCCATAGGATCTTTCCGGCCCGGCGTAAATCCGGACCTGCTTTAACGATTTGAAGGGTTAATGTTGTCCTGCTTTGCCGGGGCAGCGCAGGGTTGATGGCATTGTTTTGGTTGAAACGCCAAGACGCCAAGGCCGCCAAGGGTTTTGCGTTTTCGCGGGCGCAAATGGCGTTCGCGGCGGTTAATGTTGGTCAACACCACGCGAATTTATCGGATCGTTTCCGCGATTTTTTTTGCGCGCGGCGGCGCGAAGCGGCTCCCGCGCGGGCACAAAAAAGCCCGCTGTGACGCGGGCGGATGTGTGGCGTTGATGAGATTATTATAACAAAAATAAGGAAAAACTTCTAACTTTTCTTAGCAATGATGGTCTTCATCTGTTTTGGAGTGACTTCACGAATTTGACCGTTTTTATCTTTAATGACCAAGGATGTGCCGAAACGCTCTGCGTCTTTGATGGCAATATTAATCGCACCCTCCAACAGGTTTTTGGCTTTCTTTTTAGCGGGCTGTATCTTTAGATCTTGCAAGAGCATCTTGTAACTTATCAAAGAAGTTCTGGGTTAAGTTTTCATCATGCGAAATCAGTATATCACGACCTTGCTTTTCGCCAAAAGGGTGTAATTTTCCCGATGTCGTATCATATATTATAACACTATCACATAATACAAAATAAGGCGAATACAGATTTTGGAGGCTTCGCCAGTACCGACGGCGCACGTCATCTGCCGGAACATGATGGCCGCCCTGCTTTACCCGGTTTTTGATACGGGAAAGATTAACACGCAAATCAGCACAGAAAATATAATGCATCTCTATCTTATAACCGGATTGCGAGGCTTTCTTTAACAGCTTTTCCAGTGTTTTTCCTGATAAGGTTGTTTCAATGGAAAAACTCTCCCCGTTATCAATCAAATCGGAAACGCGTTTTAAAACGAGGCGCCCCGCAGCCATCGCCTGACTTGTCGGATCAAACCGCGATAGACCTTGCGCCATATCATCTGCATTAACAAATTCTGCGATCTTTAGCTTCGGCAACAACAACCGCGCCGCTGTCGTTTTACCGGAACCGTTCGCGCCTGCGAAGATTATGAGCGTTGGCGACATCATATATCGTTTTCTCTTTTTTCGTAGAGATCATCAATATATTCGCGCCTTTCCAACACGATGGTTTTTAGTTCGAAGTTATCCTTCTCAACCAACTTGATCCAGTAAGGAAAAGAAAGGGACATGCACGTACCACCCAAAATATAAAAAGGCGCCATCACAATCCCCAATCCGCGCAAGGTTAATATCAAAAGCATTATACTTATAAAAGTTACAACAAGGCCCAGCCCGAACCATGCCCAATAGCTTCTTATTGCGCGTTTATAAAGGCTATAATTTAAAAACCAGCTAATCATATAGCCGACAATGCCAAAGGCAAAAATTACAGGAATAATAAAGACCAAGCCAGCTAAGTAAGATGTTAAATTTATCGGGCGTGAGATCGCGCTATACACGATGTTAAATAAATACACGCAAAAGCATGAAAACATATATGCCCTGAAACAGGCTTTATTATACGTGCTATCTCGCTTACCAAACATGAAATTCCTTCTCTGCCTAAATAGATACCATAGCTCAGGACAGAGAGAAAAATTATTTCATCTATTCTTCTTCACCCGCATGCGTTTGCCGCCGGATTTGGTGGGGGCGGAGGAATTCACGCTCCACCCGTTCGCGAGGCGCGGGTTGGT
>JBDHTU010000044.1:0-9539 GCA_039808805.1 Micavibrio sp. | reverse complement strand
GTTCAGGGCTCCGCCGTCCTCGGCCCGCTTCAGGGGCCGGGCCGCGTGTTCGCGGAGGCAACCGTCTCGCGCCCTGTCCTAAACAACCCGCGCGGCGTGGTTTTGTCGCAAGGCTTGGCCCCGAAATATTCGGACATCGACACGTATCACATGGCGACCGCCTCGCTCGACATCGCCGTGCGCAATGCCGTCGCCGCCGGATGCCCGATCGACCATCTGGCGATCCTCGACAATTTCTGCTGGTGCTCATCGGAAGAACCGGAACGACTGGGGCAATTGAAACGCGCTTGCGAAGCAATCTATGACCTCGCCGTTCTCTACGGCACGCCGTTCATTTCCGGCAAGGATTCGATGTTCAACGATTTCAAAGGCTATGACGGCAACGACAACCCCGTGAAGATTTCCATTCCGCCGACATTGCTGGTCAGCGGCATCGGCGTGGTCGAAAATGTCGATCAGGCCGTATCGCTCGACCCGAAAATGGCGGGCGACCTTGTCTATCTTCTCGGCAAAACGCGCGATGAACTTGGCGCGTCGGAATATTACGCCATGCACGGCAAGACGGGATCGAACGTTCCCGAAACGCACGGCAAAGGCAACCTCGCGCTGTATAGGGCCATCAGCAAAGCGAATAAGCATCGTTGGATCGCATCATCCCTGCCCATCACGCTCGGCGGCCTCGGCGTTGCGCTGGCGAAGAAATGTATCGCTTCCGGTCTTGGGATGGACCTGCGCCTGCTCTCAACGCTGCCGCTCGACAAATACCTGTTTTCGGAAACGACGGGCCGCGTGGTCATCACCATCGACCCGAAACACAGGCAGGATGTCGAATTCCTGTTCGGCGACGACGCGCATTTCCTCGGCACGGTCACGGAGAGGCCCGTTTTGTCGTTCGATGGCATCGAAACGACGATTGCAGACCTCGAAACCGCCTACAAATACCCTTTAGAAGATTTTTAAAATGATGAATTCAAACGCAAAGTCGCGCAAAGTCGCGCAAAGTAAAATTTTAAAACCACAAAAAACACAAAGTTTAAAAAAAGCATTTATAAAAAAACTTTGTCTTCCTTTATTTTACTTTGCGGTTCAAATAAAAACTTTGCGTGACTTCGTGTCCTTTGCGTTTCAAAAAGGAATCCTCACATGACCGCAAAATCCCTCATCCTCACCGGTTACGGCATTAACAGCGAAGAAGAAACGTCTTTCGCCTTCGAAACGGCGGGCTTTCAATCAATAGTGCGCCACATCAACGACCTCGCCGAAAACCCGGATGAGTTGAACGATGTTCAGGTTCTATGCATTCCTGGCGGATTCTCCTATGGCGATGACACAGGGTCGGGCAACGCGTTTGCGCAGAAGATGCGACTGACATTGTGGGATCACCTGCAAAAATTCGTAGCGCGCGACACGCTGACGCTCGGCATCTGTAACGGTTGCCAGATCGTCGCCAATCTCGGCCTCGCCCCCGCCATCGACAAGAAATACGGCGAACGGTTCGTGGCCGTCACCCACAACCTCACCGCCCGCTACCAATGCCGCTGGGTCGATGTCGCGGTGCAGGACACGAATTCCCCGTGGCTGACCAAGGGCACGAAGCTTCACATCCCCGTCGCCCACGGCGAAGGCCGCTTTATGATGGCGGACACGACGCTGAAAACCATTCAGGATATGAAACAGATCGCCCTGCGGTTTGTGAAACCCTCTTCCTGTCATCCTGAAGGAGCGCAAGCGACTGAAGGATCTCGGGAGATCCTTCGCTATGCTCAGGATGACATTAAATGGGAAAACGCCAAGGGCGAATTCCCGTTCAACCCGAACGGCGCGACGGACGATATCGCCGGCATCACCGACCCGACGGGCCGCGTCCTCGCCCTGATGCCCCACCCCGAACGCGGCATGTTCACCTGGCAGCGCGACGACTACGCCCGCCTGAAAGACAAGGCGCAGCGCGAAGGCAAGCCCTTGCCGGAATCCGCGGACGGTTTGCAAATCTTCGAAAACGCCGCGGAATATTTCGGCATAAAGGCGGAAAAGAAACGTGCCTGATACACTGTCCAGGATCAAAGATCTGAGACAAGGCACCGGCAAAGCCTTTATAAAAGCCTACCAAAAACTTCAAGGAACGCCGGACTTCACGGAAAGCAATTTAAGGGATTGCTGGCTCTCCGAACTTGGACACAATCCGCAGCTACGCGAAACCGGCTGGTACACCCCTCCACCAGGCGGCATTATCTGCACGTCATGTAAGGCAGAAGATGATTATGCCGCGTTGCGCCAAGCATCTTTTCGCGAAGAATCGACATGGCCCCAAAACACGCCTATTGGCGAGGAAGATATCCTTTTCGCCTATGCGTCTCCCGTAGACCGTCAAACAGGCTATATAGGCGATTGGGGCCTGTGCCTTTATCGCGGATCGAATCCCGGTATTATCGAGCATCTTGAAAATGCGTTGCTTGCAACGATTGACGTTGCGCAAGCGGCCTGTTCCGGCATGGCGATGAAAGACCTCTACCATATAGCGCTGGACGCAGGCGCCAAACGAGGGCTTTTAAGCTCGAACGTTCAAAGCCAAAGCGATCCTGCCGGATGCAATATCGGCCACACCATCCCCCTGCGCATTCCCGGCATTTCCGGACAGAGTAATGAGCAATGCGTCAAATCCATATCCAGCAACCGCATTTTTATAAATTCCGGGCAGGCACAGGCCATCGGGGATAAGATGGCCCTTGTCATAGAGCCACGCTATTCAACCGAATCCTATCCGGATACCCTGTTTCACATGACTATAGTTTTTGAGGATGGCCAAAAAGACATCCTTCATAATTACAGAGAAATTCTTGCCTTTAACGGCATGGACAGGCTTATCCGCCATCTGCCGTAATCAGAGTATAGGGGGAAAAATATGCTAATCGGTTTCGTCTTCTTCTACATGCTGGTTTCCATCGCCATCGGTTTGTATGCCGCGCGGCGGGTCAATTCCTCGGCGGATTACGTGGTCGCCGGACGCTCGCTTCCCCTCTACATCACCATCGCGACGGTGTTCGCCACGTGGTTCGGGTCGGAAACCGTTCTCGGCATTCCCGCGACCTTTATCGAGGAAGGAATCGGCGGGGTCGTGTCCGACCCGTTCGGGGCGTCGCTCTGCCTGATCCTCGTCGGTCTTATTTTCGCGGTGCCGCTCTACCGTATGAAACTCCTGACCATCGGCGATTTTTACAAACGCACCTATGGCCGCAAGGTCGAACTGCTCGTCTCCATCTGCATCTGCATATCCTATATCGGATGGGTTGCGGCGCAGGTGATGGCGCTCGGACTCGTTTTCAACCTGCTGACGGACGACATCATCCCGCATGAATGGGGCATGGCCCTCGGCCTTGGCATCGTTCTGGTTTATACGATTTTCGGCGGGATGTGGTCGGTCGCGCTCACCGATTTCCTGCAGATGATGGTGATCGTCGCGGGCCTCGCCATCATCGCCTTCTATATCACGGGCGTCGCGGGCGGCGCAGACGTGGTGATCGACGCCGCCGCGTCGGCGGGAAAATTCGATAATTTCCTGCCTGATTTAACGCTTCCCGGAATCCTCGCTTTTGTCGCAGCATGGATAACCATGGGGTTCGGCTCCATCCCGCAACAGGACGTGTTCCAGCGCGTGATGTCCGCCAAGAGCGAACGCGCCGCGAAATACGGCACGATCAGCGGCGGCGTCCTCTACCTGCTCTTCGCCTTCATCCCGATCTACCTCGCCTATTCCGCCTTCGTCATCCAGCCGGAGATCGTGGAGCAGCAATTGCAGGAAGATTCGCAAATCATCCTGCCGTCGCTGATCCTCGAACACACGCCGATGTGGGTGCAAATCGTATTCTTCGGCGCGGTGCTCTCCGCCATTATGTCGACCGCATCTGGAACATTGCTTGCCCCGTCTGTCACATTTGCCGAAAACATCCTGCGCGGTTTTATGCCGGATATGGATGACAAAAAATTCCTGCGTATGATCCGGCTGTGCGTGCTTGGCTTCGCGGCCATCGTGCTTGGCATTTCACTCAACAGCGAATTGTCGATTTTCGAAATGGTGGAGAATGCCTATAAGGTCACGCTGGTCGGCGCCATTACGCCGCTATTCGCCGGATTGTTCTGGAAGCGGAGCAGCGAGGGCGGAGCCATGACATCCATCGTGCTTGGCATCGGCGTGTGGCTGGCGATGGAAGCCGTATCGCCCGAAGGTGAAGGAATATGCCCGCCACAACTGGCAGGTTTCGCCGCCGCGGCGTTCGGCATGATTGCGGGAAGCTATCTATTCCCGAAAAAGACAGCCTAGGCTTTCTTGAGGAAACAGGTCTTCAAAACAAGGCCTTTGACCTTGTCCGAATTGCATTCGATCTGTTCGGGATTATTCGTCAGGCGGATATTCTTGATGAGCGTGCCGCGCTTGATGACCGTAGACGTTCCCTTTACCGGGAGGTCTTTAATCACCGTAACGGAATCTCCGCTCTTCAATTCGTTGCCATTGGAATCGCGAACAACAACATCCTCATCTTCATCATCGTCATAGGACATCAGGCGGCCTTTGCAATCTTGCGATAGTCGAGGATGCGGCGTTCCATTTCCGGGCGGAAATGGCGGATCAGTCCCTGGATCGGCCAAGCGGCCGCGTCGCCGAGCGCGCAGATCGTATGGCCTTCGATTTCCTTGGTCACATCATAGAGCATGTCGATTTCTTCAATCGTCGCTTGCCCTTTGACCATGCGGGTCATCACGCGCCAGAGCCAGCCCGTACCTTCACGGCATGGCGTACACTGGCCGCAGGATTCATGCATGTAAAACTGCGCAAGGCGCGCGATGGCATAAACGATGTCGGTGGATTTATCCATGACAATCACGCCCGCCGTGCCGAGCCCGGACTGAACGGCGCGCAGGCTGTCAAAATCCATCAGAACGGTATCGCACACGTCTTTGGGAATGACCGGCGTCGATGCGCCGCCCGGAATGACACCGAGCAGATTGTCCCAACCGCCGCGCACACCGCCCGCATGTTTTTCAAGAAGATCGCGGAGCGGAATGCCCATCTCTTCTTCAACGACGCAGCGCTGGTTGACATGACCAAGCAGGCAGAACAGCTTCGTGCCCGTATTTTTCTCATCCTTGCCGAGCCCCGCGAACCAGCCTGCGCCGCGGCGCAGTATCGTCGGCGCAACCGCAATGGATTCCACGTTGTTGATGGTTGTCGGTGCGGAATAAAGCCCGGCAGCAGCAGGGAATGGCGGCTTGTTGCGCGGCTGCCCTTTTTTACCTTCAAGAGATTCCAGCAAAGCGGTTTCTTCACCGCAGATATACGCGCCGCCGCCACGATGCAGTGTAATATCAAAATCCCAGCCGGATCCGGCCGCGTTCTTGCCGAGCAGTCCGGCAGCGCGCGCCTCTTCAATCGCCTTGACGACGGCGGTTCCCTCGTCCCAGAACTCGCCGCGAATATAAATAAACGCACGGTGCGCCTGCATCGCAAAACCGGCGATCAGGCACCCTTCGATCAACTTGTGCGGATCATGGCGCATGATTTCGCGGTCCTTGCATGTGCCCGGTTCGGATTCGTCGGCATTGACGACGAGGTAGTGCGGCTTGTCTTTCAATTCCTTCGGCATGAACGACCATTTCATACCCGTGGGAAAACCCGCGCCACCGCGGCCGCGCAGGCCGGATTTCTTCATCTCGTCGATGATCCAGTCGCGCCCCTTGGCGATGATGTCCTTCGTGCCGTCCCAGTCTCCACGCGCCATAGCGCCTTTAAGACCTTCGTCTTCACGGCCGTACAGGTTCGTAAAAATTCTGTCTTTGTCTTCGAGCATTTATTTCACCATCACAGCCAGGCGGTAGCGGCCAAATCCTTTTGTCATCAGGCGGCGGATCATAAACAGCATAACCCAAAGGCCGAACGCAAAACCAAGAATACCGGCAAAGATCGAAGCCGCGTTAATATCGGTTTGCATCGCGCCGGATATCAGGCCGATCACAAATCCTATAATCAACGATCCCAAAATCGCTGTCGGAAAAATACGCCATGTCAGCGCCCACCAGACTTTGGCTGCAGTCCCGTATGTTGCTTCAGCTTCGTAGGACATTATTTGCTCCCCACGGCTTTGAGCGTGGTCGCGCCGCCTTCAGGTTCCGCCTTGTTGCGGCCATTCTGCGGACCGGGTTTCGGCATCACACCTTTTTTCAGGGATTCGAGCAGTGAGACCATCGTCTCCGGCGTCAGATCTTCATAAAAATCATCGTTCACCTGGATCATCGGCGCGTTGGCGCAGGCACCAAGACATTCCACTTCCATCATCGTGAACAGGCCGTCCTTCGTGCTTTCGCCCGCATGGATACCGAGGTTTTTCTCGCATGCCTTGACGATGTCACCGGACCCGCAGAGCCAGCACGGCGTCGTCGTGCACATCTGCAAAAGATATTTGCCGACGGGCGCGAGGTTGTACATCGAATAAAATGTCGCCACTTCGTACACGCGCATCTTCGGCACGTCGCAGATATTGGCGATTTCATCCATCGCCGCGCGGGGAATCCATCCGCCATACTGCGGATTGGCCTTCGCACCCTCTTCCCCGACCTGGCGCTGCGCAAGGTCAAGCAACGGCATCACGGCGGAATGCGCGCGCCCTTCCGGATAGCGAGCGATAATTTCCTGAACCTTGCCAAAATCCTTGAAGGTAAAATCCTTCGGCTGATAATCGGCGTTTAAATCGAGTGGTTTTTTCATCGGTCAATTTCCCCGAAAACAATATCCATAGAGCCGATATTGGAAACAACGTCGGCGAGCATGTGACCCTTGCTGATGAAGTCCAGCGCGGCAAGGTGCGCAAACCCCGGCGCCTTGATGTGGCAACGGTAGGGCTTGTTCGAACCATCGGCGACGAGATACACGCCAAACTCTCCCTTCGGCGCTTCGACAGCCGTATAGGTTTCGCCAGCGGGCACGTGATAGCCTTCGGTGTAAAGCTTGAAGTGGTGGATCAGCGCCTCCATCGAGCGCTTCATCTCCGCGCGCGGCGGCGGCGTAACTTTATAATCGTTGGCGCGCACCGGACCATCAGGCAGTTCTTTCAAACACTGCTTCATGATTTTCAGGGATTCCGTCATCTCCGCCATGCGGACGAGGTAACGCGCATAGCAATCGCCTGTCTTGCCGACCGGCACATCGAAATCCATCTTCGCATAGACATCATACGGCTGGGACTTTCTCAAATCCCACGCAATGCCGGACCCGCGCAGCATCGGGCCGGAAAAACCCCAATCCAATGCCTCCTCCGCGCTCGCCACGCCGATATCGACGGTACGCTGCTTGAAGATACGGTTGCCGGTCAGAAGATTGTCAAGATCGGTCAAAAATTTCGGGAATTGTTCACACCATTCCCACATATCGTCGGCAAGGCCGACCGGCATGTCCATCGCAACGCCGCCGGGGCGAAAATAGTTGGCATGCAGGCGCGCGCCGCAGACGCGGTCATAAAACTCCATGCCTTTCTCACGCTCTTCAAACCCCCACAAAGCGGGCGTGATCGCACCGACATCCAGAGCGAAGGTCGTGATGTTCAGGATATGGTTCAGGATACGGCCCAGTTCGTTGAACAGCGTGCGGATATATTGCCCGCGCTCCGGCACCGTAATGCCAAGAAGCTTTTCCACACCAAGCGCGAACGCATGCTCCTGGTTCATCGGGCAGACATAGTCCAGACGATCGAAATATGGCGTCGCCTGCGTATAGGTTTTATATTCGATCAGCTTTTCCGTACCGCGGTGGAGCAAGCCCACATGCGGGTCCGCACGCTCGACAACCTCGCCGTCCATTTCCAGCACCAGGCGAAGCACGCCGTGCGCCGCCGGGTGCTGCGGACCGAAATTCATCGTATACGGCTTGATCTGCGTCTGCTCTGCCACGGTGATCACGCCATCTCCGTCGCGGTCATTGCTGCTCATATTGTTTTTCAGCGCGGCCTCGGCCATCTTATTTCTCCTGCGCGGTCGGCGATTTGTTGACCGGCTTCCACCCCAGCGGCACGCTGGCTTTTTCGTCGCCCGGAAGCTGGATATCCGTCATCCCCTCCCACGGCGACATATAATCGAACGCGCGAAAATCCTGTTGCAATTTGACGGGTTCATATACCACGCGGCGAAGCTCCTCATCGTAACGAAGCTCGACATAGCCCGTGAGCGGGAAATCCTTGCGCAGAGGATGCCCTTCGAACCCGTAATCGGTCAGGATGCGGCGCAGGTCCGGATGCCCTGCGAAATAGATGCCGAACAAGTCCCACGTTTCGCGTTCGAACCAGCGCGCGGAATTGAACACCGGCACAACAGAATCCACCGGCGTGTTTTCGTCCGTTGCTACCTTTACGCGCACGCGCGCATTTTGGGTGAGGGAAAGAAGATTGTAAACGATATCGAACCGTTCCGGGCGGTCAGGATAGTCTGCGCCGCAAACGTCAACCAGCTGGCGGAACTGGCATTCCGCGTCATCGCGCAAAAATGTGAGAACGGCGACGATCGATTCACGCTTGGTTGTAAGGCAAAGCTCATCCTTCTGAAACTCCGCAGAAAGCAGATGGGCAGAAAGCTTTTCCTGAATATGATTGGCAAGCGCCAGCATTTTTTCATCGGCGGGCATAATCGGCCTCTATCTTGCGATGCGCGTGTCTTCGCGCTGGATTTTCTTCTGGAGTTGCAGCAGACCGTAGACCAGTGCCTCCGCCGTCGGCGGGCATCCGGGAACATAAATATCGACGGGAACGATCCGGTCGCATCCGCGCACGACGGAATAGGAATAATGGTAATACCCGCCGCCATTGGCGCAGGACCCCATGGAAATCACCCAGCGCGGCTCCGGCATCTGGTCGTAAACCTTGCGCAGCGCAGGCGCCATCTTGTTGGTCAGGGTGCCCGCAACGATCATCACATCGGACTGGCGCGGGCTGGGGCGCGGAATCATGCCGAACCGGTCGAGGTCGTAACGGCTCATATAAGAATGAATCATCTCCACGGCGCAGCAGGCCAGGCCGAACGTCATCGGCCACATGGAGCCTGTGCGCGCCCAGTCGAACAATTTGTCCGCCTGCGTGAGGAGGAATCCTTTTTCTTCCAGATGTTTCGATATCGCGGCGGGAACAACATCCTGCGTCGATGCCGGCGGCATCGGGATATTGGGATTAAGCAGCGGCGCGGCGGGTGCCTGTATGACTTTTCTATCGTGGCTCATGCTTATCTCTTTTTAGAATCTCTGCCAATTCAGACCGAACAGGATTAAACGAAGGCGGTTTAACATTGATAATGTTAAACCCTGTGTCTGGGGGAACTGGCGTGGACAAAACCTTAATGATTGTGTCCGTTTGCATACGACCACCTGTAACGGCAACATCCAGTAATCTGCGAAGACCGTCTCGCAATTCCTCATCTGTGTATTTATTCGTCATTCCCAATCCAGCGCTCCCTTTTTCCACTCGTAGATAAATCCTACGGTGAGCACGCCCAGGAAACAAACCATCGAC